>DATIPW010000265.1:0-6751 GCA_035471605.1 Anaerolineales bacterium
AGCGCCTTCCAGTTGTTGGTCAGGCGCAGGAACAGACCCACCAGGCCAAAACGCACCTTGTCGAAGCCGAAGCCCAGGCCGGGAAACAACAGCGCCCGCCAGACCGAATCAAAGGGAAACCAGCGGCCGTCATGCAGCAGCACCGTGTAGGGCCTGGGAAATCGAACCTGATCCTGCCAGCCCAGCTCGCGGATCAATCCGAGCATCGATCGATCCGACTGGAACCAGTGGTGATAGAACTTCTCCACAGACCAGTCCCAATGCGGCTCCCGGAAGCCACTTGCCAGGCCTCCGACGAAGTCGGCCGCCTCCAGCAGGGTCACCTGGTGGCCGGCGCGCTGCAGATCATAGGCCGCGGCCATGCCGCCGAAGCCCGCGCCGATGACGGTGATCCTCATGCCTGCGCGCCTGGCGCTTTCGGCCGTCCTGGGCAAGGAATCATGCGCCGGATGTGCCCTTTCGTGGTTCGGGAGGTGTCTGTCTCAAGCGGGTCCGCCGGGGGCGTCGCTGGCCTGCGAGCGCAGGCTCTCGCTCCAGTGGACTCCCTCGCGGGCGAGAAAATACGCCCCGAGCAGTGTGATGGGCAGCCACAGGGCAACGTGCAGCACCAGGGTGTAGCCGGCGGCGGTGGCCTGGTCCACGCCGTAGGCCACCAGGACGGCGATGCCGGGCGCGTCGAAGGTGCCGATGTAGCCCGGGGCCGAGGGGATGGAGGTGGCCAGGTTGACAATGCCGTTCATCAACATCAGGGCAAAGAAAGACACGCTGAAGTCAAAGGCGTGTGTGACGAACCAGTACTTGCCGGTCTCCAGCAGCCAGATCACGACCGAGGTGGCAAAGACCATAAAAACGCTGAATGGGGAGCGCAGCGCAGCCAGGCCATCGAGGAAGCGGTGCAGCAGGCGGCCGGCCCTCTGGCGCAGCCGGGGGGCAAGCAGACGGTCGATGAACCAAGTGCCGGCGCGGATGCTGACGGAAGGGAACATGGCGGCGAGCAGGAATACGACGAGAGCCGCGACGAACAGCCCCGTGCCAATCAGCGCCAGCTGCTCGATGTTGCCCACAAAACCTGAACTGGTGGTGAGGCGCGCCAGCTCGGGCAGGTTGGCAAAGACAAAGGCCAGCATCACCACGCCGTCGAAGATGCGCTCAACGATGATGGTGGCCAGCGAAGCAGATACCGGTGTGTTGTGCCGCCGCTTGAGGACCACGGCGCGCAGGACTTCGCCGGCGCGGGCCGGGTAGATGTTGTTTCCCATGTAGCCGATGGCCGTGATGGGGAACATGTCGCGCGTTGGGACATCCTGGATCGGGTGCAGCAGGTAGTGCCAGCGCCAGGCACGCGCCCACACCGCAATGAAGTAGAGGGCGACACCTGGCAGCAGCCACCCGTAGTGCGCCTGCTGGACGGCTTCCCAAAAGCGCTCGAGTTTCAAGCCGCGCAACGCGAGCCAAATGAAGAGTGCGCTGATCAACACACCCAGCCAGAAGTGCCAGCGTTTCATCCGAATCATTCTATCATGCAGGTCTTCCACGACCGCGCGCCAGGCCGACGAGCGGCGCACGATATAATGCGCGGCGTGAAGACGGGTCAATGGGCTCCTGATTTTGAGCTGCCGGACCTCACGGGCCGGAGGCACCGGCTGTCCGACTTTCGGGGGCAGATCGTGGTGATCAACTTTTGGTCGTGTGCATGCCCGCACGTGGAGCGCACGGATGCGTTGATGACTGCCTGGAGCGCCCGCTGGGGGCAAGAGGTAGTGATGTTGGGGATCGCCTCCAATCGCGGTGAAACGCCGGAGGCGATCACCGCGGCTGCCGGGGAGCGGGGTCTGCCAGCCATGCTGGTGGATGACGAGCACCTCGTGGCCGATTTGTACGGCGCGGTGACCACGCCGGAGGTATTCGTGATCGATGGCGCGGGGCGGCTGCGCTACCACGGCGCCGTTGACGACTGTTCCTTTGCGCAACGGGTGCCGCAGCGCTTCTATCTGCGGGAGGCCGTGGAGGCGCTGCTGGAGCACGGCGAGCCGCGCGTGAGCCACACCCAGCCCTATGGTTGCGCCATCATTCGCCACGCATTAGAATAATCATGTGATCTCTTCGGAAGCGCGTGCCGCCTTCCTGCGTCGAATCCACCTCTTCCAGGACCTGAAGGAGGAGGAACTGGAGGCGATCGCGGCCAACCTGCAGGAGGAGACCCGGGCCGAAGGGGACGTGCTCTTCTCCAAGGGCGAGCCGGCGGAGCAGTTCTTCCTGATCCAGCGCGGGGCTGTGCGCCTGACGCTTCCCCGACGCGGGCGTGAGTTCGAAATCGCCCCGCTTGGCGACGGCGACTACTTTGGAGAGGACGCATTGTCTTGGGGCGGCGCACGCGCGACCAATGCGATCGCCACCGAACAGGTGACCCTGTTCAGCCTGTCGCAGACCGATCTGCAACAGCACGTCCGCCAGATTCCCAAGCTCAAGAAGGCGTTCCGGGTGACTCTCAGCAGCCGCCGGCTGCGGCACCGGCTGCGTTTTGCCTGGCGCGGCCCGGACGAGGCGCTGCACTTCATTGCCCGGAAGCACGAGGTGGTGCTCTACCAGGCACTCAGTCTGCCGGTGCTGGCGTTGCTGGCGCCGATCCTGCTGCTGATGCATTTCCTGTTGAGCCGTGCTTTCTTTGCCATCCTGGGGGCCGGAGTGCTGTTCCTGGTGATCTTGGCCTGGGGCATCTGGAATTGGATCGACTGGGGCAACGATTTCTACATCGTCAGCAACAAGCGGGTCATCTGGCTGGAAAAGGTGATCGGGCTGTACGACAGCCGGCAGGAGGCGCCGCTGAGCACGGTGCTGTCGGTGGGTGTGGAAACCGATATGACCGGCCGGGTGCTGGATTACGGGGACGTTGTGGTGCGCACCTATGTGGGCAAGATCGTCTTCAAGAACGTGGCGCATCCGTTTGAAGCAGCCCGGCTGGTCGAGGAGCACTGGAGCCGCACCAAGCGCATGAGCTCCCATGCGGAACGCGAAGCGATGCGGAACGTGCTGCGGCGCAAGATGGGGCAGCCGACGCTGCTGAGCCTGGAGAACGCGCCGATGGCCGAGGCGATGGTGTCACCCTCCTTGTATCGCCGGTCGCTGCTGCGGGTGATCGGTGAGAAGTTTCTCAAGCTGCGCGTGGAGGAAGGCGGCGCGATCGTCTATCGCAAGCACTGGTTCGTGCTGCTGCAGCAGACCTGGCAGCCGGCAACGCTGATGCTGCTGATCCTGGGCGGCATGCTGGCGCGCCTGATCCGGCTGGTGCAGACGCCCGGCCAGACGGTATTCGATCCTGGCAGGGTGCCGCCGCTGGACACGACGCTGCTGGTGCTGCCGACGATACTGATCCCGGTGCTGGCGTGGTGGATCTATCAATACGTGGATTGGCGCAATGACATCTACGTTGTGACCTCGGACCAGATCCTGGATATCGACAAGAAGCCGTTTGGCACGGAGACCCGCCGCTCGGCGCCGCTGGAGAATATCCTGAGCACGGAGGCCGAGCGCGTGGGGCTGGCCGGCTACGTGATGAATTTCGGCACGGTCTACATCACGGTGGGCGGTGCCAGCCTGGATTTTGAGGGCGTGCTAGACCCCAGTGCGGTGCAGGCAGACATCGATCGCCGCCGCGAGACGCGCGCCGCCCAGAAACGCGAGATGGAGACGGCAGCCGAGCGTGAGCGCATGTCCGACTGGTTGGTGGCCTATCACGAGAATCAGCAGGAGCCCGGCGGGCCGGAGGCGCCCGAAGCCCCTGAAGCACCCGGCGCGCCGCGCGGGTAGAATTGGCTGACCTTTAGCTGTGGAAGGGAATGCATGGGGCTGCGCGAGATTTTGACCTTGCCAGCGCCGGTGCTGCGCCGGAAGGCGCGGCCGGTCTCTGGCTACGACAAGAAACTCCAGATCCTGATCGAGGACATGATCGAGACGATGCGCGCCGCACCGGGTGTGGGGCTGGCTGCCCCACAGGTGGGCGTGTCGGAGCGTTTGATCGTGGTGGAGTATGCCGAGCCTCCCGAAGAGGAGGAAGGCGAAGGCGCGGTGGATGACCCGGCGGTGACGCCCGTGCCGGCACCCAAACCGAAGTTGTATGTGCTGGCCAACCCGGTGATCACGAAGACCTCGACCGAGACCGTGGTGGGTGTGGAAGGCTGCCTGTCCATTCCGGGGTTGGTGGGGGAGGTGGACCGCTACCAGACGATCCAGATCAAGGGCTTCAACCGGCGCGGCCAGCCGATGACGGTCAAGGCCGAGGGCTGGCTGGCGCGCATCTTCCAGCATGAGATCGATCACATTAATGGCGTCGTGTTCCCGGATCGGGCGACCAGGCTGTGGAAACCGGAGCCGGACGAGGTGGAAGATCGAGTTTGATGTCTGCCCTGCGCCGCATCACCCCGGCGGACCTGCCGCAGCTCAGGCAATTCTGGCGGCAGCAGTGGGCCGGGGAAGAGATGTTGGTTCACGGCGAAGTTTTTCGCCCCGAGCAGCTGGAGGGTTTTGTCAACGCTGACTGGACCGGCGTGGTGACCTATCTAATCGGCCCTGACGGCTGCGAGATCATCTCCCTGGATTCCCTGAAGGAAGGCGGCGGCACGGGCAGCGGCCTGGTAGAGGCGGTGGTGGATGAAGCCACCCAACGCGGTTGCGGGCGCGTATTCCTGAGCACCACCAACGACAATCTGCGCGCCCTGGGTTTCTATCAACGCCGGGGTTTCGAGCTGGTCAGCGTGCGGCGCGGGGCGGTGACCGAGTCGCGCATGCGCAAGCCAGGCATTCCCCTCATCGGCGACAACGAGATCCCGGTGCGGGATGAGCTGGAATTGGAATTGCGGCTGCCGGCGCGAATCAGTGTCAGGCACGGCCGCTAGATGCATCTCAAACACCTCTCGCTCACGAATTTTCGCAACTTTGCCAGGCTGGACGTCCCGCTGCCGCCGCGGATGCTGCTGCTGCTGGGCGGCAACGCGCAAGGCAAGACCAGCATACTGGAAGCCGTGTATTTTCTGGCGGCCTTCACCTCCTTCCAGACGCATACAGACCGCCAACTGGTCAACTTTGTGGAGGCGCGCAATGCGCTGGCTGTGACCCGGCTGGTGGGGGACTACGAGCGAAACGCACAGCAACACCGGCTGGAGATCCGCCTGGTGCTGGAACCCACAGGCACGAACGGTCAACGCCTGCGCAAAGAGATCCTGCTGAACGGGGTGAAGAAGCAGGCCAACGATGTGATCGGGCATTTCAACGCAGTCATCTTTATTCCGCAGATGTCGCAGATCATTGAGGGCGGGCCCGAGGAGCGCCGGCGGTATCTGAACCTGGCGCTGGCCCAGGCCGTTCCCGGCTACGCCAGTGTGCTCTCCGAGTACGGGCAGGCGCTTGCCCAGCGGAATGCCCTGTTAAAGATTCTGGGAGAGAACGGGGGCGAGGCGCGGCAGCTGGACGTGTGGGATGAGACCCTGGCGCGCCTGGGCGGCCGAATCATTGCGTGGCGCATTGGCGCCGTGCAGCGGATCGAGCGCCTGGCAGCGCGCATACACCATGAGCTGACACACGGCAGCGAGATCCTGCGTCTGCACTACCTGCCGTCGTATGACCCCCTGCCCGGGCCCAGCGGCCAGATCGGCATGAAGCTGACCACCGAGGTCGATCGCTCGACGCTTGCCCCGGAGGAGATCGAGGCCGGTTTCCGCTCGCGCCTGGCTGAGCTGCGGTCCGAGGAGATCGCCCGCGGCCTGACCGTGATCGGGCCGCATCGAGACGACGTGCGTTTCCTGGGTAATGGCATCGACCTGGGTGACTATGGCTCGCGCGGCCAGATGCGCACCACGCTGCTGGCGCTCAAGCTGGCCGAGGTGAGCTGGATGAAGGAGCGTACTGGAGAATGGCCCGTGACGCTGCTGGATGAGGTGACGGCAGAGCTGGACGTGCAGCGTCGCGCCGACCTGCTGCGCTACCTGGGCAGCAACGAGCAGGTGATGCTCACGGCCACGGATGTCAACATGTTTGGGGCTGACTTTCTGGACGCAGCCGAGGTCTGGAGCGTCCAGGATGGGAGCGTGCGGAGAGGCTGATGCCGCGCATGCTGATCGAAACCGCACGGCTGCTGCTGCGCAACCTTGTCCCGGAAGACATCCCGGACCTGGTGCAGATGTGGACGGATGTGGAGGTGACGCGCTTCCTGGGCGGCCCGAGGCAGGCCGGCTGGCTTGAGGCGAACTTTGCCGAAGAGGCGCGGGCGGCGGACCCGCCGCTCTATGATCAGTGGCCGGTGATCGAGAAGGCCAGCGGCAAGTTGGTGGGCTACTGCGGGCTGATCGACAAAGAGATCGAAGGGCGCGCGGAAATCGAACTGGTGTATGCCTTTCTTCCCTCGGCGTGGGGAAAGGGCTACGCTTCCGAAATTGCCCGCGCCCTGCGCGAGCACGGCGTGCAGCGTTTGCGCCTGCCGCGGCTGGTGGCCCTGATTGAGCCGGAAAACCAGGCCTCTGTGCACGTGGCGGAGGCAGCAGGTTTTCATTTCGAGCGCAGCGTGCGCCGGCCTGCGGGCCTGATGCACTTGTATGTGCACGAGCCGCCGCATGCGGCGGCCCACGCTGGCCAGAAGGAGCAGAGGATGTCTGTCAAACACGCGCATGAGGTGCCGGCAAGCAAGGTTGCGGCCGGGCAGGACACGACCATTCAGGTCTTGATCTCGGCGCAGGAGGGGCCGAACTTCGCCCTGCGGCGC
>DATIPW010000266.1:0-3169 GCA_035471605.1 Anaerolineales bacterium
ACGGCACCTGGCGCATGCAGAATGCAGACAACAAGCCATTCGGCAGCGAGGTCACTGTTGTCATCAAGATCGGCGTGGCGGAGATCGTTGAGACAGAGACCACTGCGCCCTGAGCACCAAACATGAACATATGGGGAACGGACTCCCCTCAAAGTTCCGGCGGCCGGTGCCGCGGATAGCTCCATCCTGAGCGCAGCCCACGGCGCCTTCCTGCCTCCAGCCGCAAGTTCCGGCACCGTTCGGTTCCGGCGGCCCTGGCCCTCGCAGGCCAGCACAAGCCGAATCGGCGGTCACTTTGCGCGCCGCACTCTGCTGGTTCCCCCCGCCTTCTCGACGCCGGCTATCAACATTGCCTGGCTGCTTGGTATACTGAACAGTTGCCCATGCGGACAATATTGAAAAGGATGTCCTACCATGTAATGCATGCCGTGTTGGTGGCGGGTCAAGATCCTCCGGCTCCCCATCCACGCGCGCAACCTTCCTGCAAGAGGCCGCCAGCGATTCTTGTCTCCGGCCCCACCTTGCCGGGCAACCTGCTGCCTGCTACCGCCCCCCTTGGCCACCATTCGTTTCCGGTCGATCCTTGCAGACGAGCGGCGCGCTCGTCTGCGCTTCGCGCACCGCGGGCGCCCGTTGAACCCCGGTGGCTTCCCGCCCAAAGCTTGTCGCTGCCATGACCTCCAACGTCATCCGCGTCGTCGGCGCCCGCGTCCACAATCTCAAGAACATTACCGTCGAGATCCCGCGCGACCAGCTCGTTGTCATCACTGGCCTCTCGGGCTCCGGAAAATCCTCTCTGGCTTTCGACACGATCTTCGCCGAAGGACAACGACGCTATGTCGAGTCCCTCTCGGCCTACGCCCGTCAATTTCTGGGGCAAATGGACAAGCCCGATGTTGACTACATCGAGGGCCTGTCACCGGCAGTCTCCATCGATCAGAAGGGCACGTCGCATAATCCTCGCTCCACGGTGGGAACCGTCACCGAGATCTATGATTACTTGCGTCTCCTGTTTGCTCGCGCCGGCATACCGCACTGTCCCATCTGCGGCCGGGAGGTGGTCCGCCAGTCAGCACAGGAGATTGTGGATGCCATCGAAGCGCTGCCCGAGGGCAGCCGCATCCTGGTGTTGGCGCCGGTCGTGCGCGGCCGCAAGGGAACGTATCAGGCCGTATTTGAGGAGATCCGCAAGGCCGGCTTCGTACGCGCCCGCGTCGACGGCCGGGTTCACTCTCTGGATGACGAGATCAATCTGGATCGCTACAAGCGGCACGACATCGATGCCGTGGTCGATCGGCTTGTGATATCCCGCAAGGGCACGGCAGACGACCTGAAGTCCGCCCGCTCGCGCTTGACGGATTCGGTCGAGACTGCCCTCAAGTTCGGCGAGGGTTTCTTGACGGTGGCCACGCTGGATGCCCCCAAGCCTGAATCGTCCGCGGGCCGGCGCGGCCCTGCCCCGGATGGGGCAGGCGCGCCGGGCGACTTGCACTTCTCCGAGAATCTTTCCTGCCCCGTCCATGGCATCAGCCTCCCGGAGATCGAGCCGCGCACATTCTCCTTCAACACCCCGCACGGCGCGTGCCCGGATTGCCAGGGTCTTGGCAACAAGCTGGAGATCGATCCGGATCTGCTCATCCCGGATCGGGAACTGTCACTGAACGATGGCGCCATTGTCGCCATGGAGTGGGGCGGCCCGAAGGAAGAGGGCGGCTTCTACTGGCAGTCGTTGCAGGCGGCAGCCAAGTACTACGGCGTTGACCTGGACAAACCCGTCAAGAACCTCACGGTAGAGCAGCTGGGCATAGTCTTGCGTGGCACGCGCGGCAAGGAGATTCCCATCAAGTACAAGAGCGCCCGCGGGCACGAGTTCACTTTTGCGCGTGAGTTCGAGGGCGTCATGGGGAACCTGGAGCGCCGCTACCGGGAGACCAGTTCTGAATACATCCGCGAGCGCATCACCGAATACATGTCTGACAAACCCTGTCCGACCTGCAAGGGCAAGCGGCTGCGCCCTGAGGCAATCGCTGTGACGGTTGCAGGCGCCAATATCATCGAAGTGACCTCTTGGCCCATACTGCGCACGCTGGAATGGGTCGACCAGCTGGGCGGCAGGAGGTCTGCCTTGACACGCCGGCAGCTCGCCATCGCCGAACGCGTGATCAAGGAAACGCGATCCCGCCTGGGCTTCCTCGTGGATGTCGGGTTGGACTACCTCACACTGAACCGCTCGGCCGGCTCGCTATCCGGCGGCGAAGCACAACGCATCCGACTCGCAACGCAGGTTGGATCGCGGCTCGTGGGAGTCTTGTATGTGCTGGATGAACCCTCTATTGGGTTGCACGCCCGTGACAATACGCGCCTGCTCAACACGCTCAAGGGTCTGCGCGACTTGGGCAACACGGTCCTCGTGGTTGAGCATGACGATGAGACCATCCGCGAGGCCGACTGGATAATTGACCTGGGGCCGGGTGCGGGCGAGCACGGCGGCCGGATCGTGGCCCAGGGCCTCCTCAAGTCGATCCTCTCCACTCCGCAGTCCCTCACCGGGCAATACATGTCGGGCACGAAGCAAATCCCGATGCCCAAGGCGCGCCGCGAGGGCAATGGCAAGAATCTAGAGGTCGTCGGCGCCCGCGCCAACAATCTCAAAGACCTGACCGTCAAAATCCCGCTGGCGGAGCTTGTCTGCATCACCGGCGTCTCGGGCAGCGGAAAATCCACCTTGATGACGGAGGTGGTCTACAATGCCCTCTCCAGCAAGCTGATGGGCTCTCGCACGCACGCAGGCGAGCACAAGCGCATTGAGGGTATCGAGCATCTGGACAAGATCATCAATATCGACCAATCACCCATCGGCCGGACACCGCGCTCCAATCCCGGAACCTACACTGGCATGTTCGACGAGATCCGCAAGCTGTTTGCCGAGCTGCCTGAGAGCAAGATCCGTGGCTACAAGCCCGGACGTTTCTCATTCAATGTCCACGGGGGCCGCTGCGAAGCGTGCCAGGGGCAGGGTGAGCTGCGCATTGAGATGCAGTTTCTTCCGGATGTGTACGTGCCATGCGACGTTTGTCACGGCAGACGCTTCAACCGGGAAACGCTGCAGGTGCATTTCAAGGGGCACAGCATCGCCGACGTCCTGGACATGACCGTGGACCATGCCCGC
>DATIPW010000267.1:0-1777 GCA_035471605.1 Anaerolineales bacterium
CAAACGTCCGCTATCTCGCGCAACCGCAGCTATACAAGCTGATCGTCGACTACGACCCGCTGCTCTACTGGGGCAGGATTTCGGTCGACTCACTTGCCCTTTTCGGCACGGATGACACCAACGTCCCGTCCGCCGAGAGCATCAGGCGCCTCGAGAGCCTGCGCAATCCCCACGTTCGCGTGAAGGTCTATGAGGGCTCCGGGCACGCGTTGGAGAGCCCGCTCGGGCACGGCAACAGCATCATTCGAAATGACGCACTCGAGGATATTTCTGTCTTTATCCGCGACGCGAGTGTGAAGTGAGCGTCCGTTCCCAGCTGGAAGCGGACAGCCCGCCGTGGGTAGGCGCCGCCCAGCCCGCAAGGTCCGCTAGCGACCCATAGTGGCCATGCCGGCGCAGTACAGAAGACGCGTCCGCTGACGATCCGACCCAAACGGACCTAACCAAGAAGCCAGGGACGCTGCCTTGTTGAGGTTCGATCCTGGGGCTTTGGATCGGCATGGTCGAAATAACCTCAGTCAGCGTCGAGCCCCGCTGCCGTGGCGATCTGGACGCCAGGCATCCGCAGGCGGTATCGTTCATCGTGAATCAAGAGCAGGGATGAAGAGTGATGCGGTGGATTCTGGCGATTCTCTTGCCCATGCTATTCCTCGCCAGCGCTGATGCTACGTCGGCCGACGTAGGCAGCACGCGCCCCTTGTCAGTCGGCGTCACTGGATCCGTGCCGGCTGAGTCACTTCGCGATCCTACGGAAATTCTGCGATCTGCTGAGACACAGCACCTGATGCTGGCAATCGCTCAACGCCCACACAGCCGTACGGAAGTCGAGGCCGCCATTTCCGGCCAGGATTTTGGTGTGGACGACATGGTGGCCGTGGGACTGCTGCGGTCTGAGGCTGATGGTTATTGGATCGATTTCAACTTGCTGCGGGTGCAGGACCAATTGCAGATTCTGGCGCTGGCAGAGGGCCTGGGCAGGAATCTGGCTGCTGCGGTTCTTGAACGACGTAACGAACTCGAGGCCGTCGCCAGTAGGCACGGGCAATCCGGAGATTTTTCTGCGGAGTTTCTTTTTGTCGTCCTGGGGTGTTTTTCGCTTGATTGGGACGGTCTCGACCTGACCGAGGAGAGAGGCTGGCGGCTTGGTGCGCAGCGCACGATCGATGGACACGAGTTCACGCCTTGGGCCAAGGAGCGGGGCGCCGAGATATCCCTGCAGGGGCTCTACTGGGGCAGCCATAACGACATGGTCGGCGACACAGTGCTCACGACCTTTGGCGACCATCACGCGCTGCCGCGTTTCGGGCTGCCGGATCTGTTTTGGCTCAACTCGACATCCTTCCAAGGCCTGGAGGGACTCGCGGAAGAAAAAAAGGCAGCGACACTACTGCTGGCTGCATACGAACAGGATGTGAAGGGCGACATCGCCCAAGTGATGATGGAGCTGAGCCGTCAGGCCTTGAGTGCCAGGGCGCTAGCTGAGAGAACCACCATCGATGACGAAAAGATCGGTCGCATCCTCGCCTTCCTGGAGGCAGCGGAATACGCCGAGAGGAAGGATGACTCCTGGCAGGCAAAGGTGCTGGTTCTGCGGCCCGAGGACGCCGAGCCGGTCGCGGCGATGGTGGCCATGGGCCGTGAGATCATGGTCGACTGGCACGAAGCCAACTACGCGGGAATTCGGCAGGCGCTCTCCGATCTTACACCGATCCGGAATGGCGTGCCGTTCGAGCGAGTCTATACGGAGATTTGGCACTTCGTGTTTGGATTTGCCAAT
>DATIPW010000268.1:0-9959 GCA_035471605.1 Anaerolineales bacterium
GCCATCGGCACATTGAAGTCCACGCGCATCAGCACGCGCTTGCCCTTGAGGTCAATGTCCTTCACGGTCTTCTTGTTCATCAGTGAGCTCCAGCCCGCCCAGTCCGCGGTGCTTCGGGCAAGACCCGGCAGGACCCTGAGGCAAGCCTATAGGGACTTGGCCACCATGGCCGCCAGGTCGGCAGTCCGGACGGCGTAGCCCCATTCATTGTCGTACCAGGCGACGATCTTGCCGAACGTGCCCTTCTCCTTGCCGAGCATCATCGTCAGCGGCAGGTCCACGGAGGAAGAGTGCGCGTCACCCTTGTAGTCAATGCTGACCAGCGGTTCTTCGACGGCTTGCAGGATGCCTCTCAGGCGCGGTGAGTTCGCCGCATCCCGGTATGCCTGACGCAGTTCATCGGTGCTGGTGGCCGTTTCAAACTCGACGGTGAGATCGATGATCGACACCGTCGAAGTCGGCACGCGCAGGGCGTAGCCATCCAGTTTGCCTGCCATGTCCGGAATGACGAGCTTGAGCGCCTTGGCGGCACCTGTCGAAGTGGGAATGATGCTCATGGCCGCGGCCCGCGCCCGCCGCAGATCGGAATGGGGTAGATCCAGGAGTTTCTGATCGTTGGTGTAGGCGTGGATGGTGGTCATCAGGCCGCGCTTGATCTTGAACTTGTCGTGGGCCACTTTCACCGCCGGAGCCAGGCCGTTCGTGGTGCAGGAAGCGTTGGAGATCACATGATGCCGCGTGGGATCGTACTTGTCCTCGTTTACACCCAGGACAACCGTCAAGTCCTCGCCCTCGGCAGGGGCTGAGATGATCACCTTCTTGGCGCCCCCCTTCGTAATGTGGTTGGCCGCACCCTTCACGGTCTTGCCCTTCTTGTTGACCCCATCCTCCTTCAGGGTGAATAGGCCGGTGGATTCCAGGACGATTTCAACGCCCAGGCTGGCCCACGGTATCGCCCCGGGATCAGTCTCCTTGAAGGCTTTGATCGCCTTGCCATCCACCACCAATCCCATCTCGGTAGCCTCCACCTTGCCGTCGAAGCGACCGTAGTTCGAGTCGTACTTGAGCAGGTGCGCCATGGTTTTAAGGTCGCCGATGTCATTGAACGCCACCACCTCAAGTTCCTTGCCATGATAGTCCTGGATCGCCTTGAGAACCTGCCGTCCGATCCGCCCGAACCCATTGATGCCTACCTTGATTGCCACGCTATCCTCCTGTGCATTTCAGAGTCACGCCGCCGAGAAACCACGGCGGCGCCATGTTCTGCCTATTTGTGAAGTCTAACACAGACAGAATGCGGGGACTGCTGCAGATTGTCACCCGTGTCAGCTGCTTAACGGCCCGGTTCGCTCGAAATAGACATCCAGCAGGACGGACGCGAGCCTGGCCGCATCATGCCGCCACGGCATCTCGACGTCCGCCAGATCTGTCCGGTACAGGCGCGGGTCCCCCTGGCCGCTCTCGTCCACGCGCACCCACTGGGCCGTGCCGAGCTCGCCCGCATACCGGTCGTTGCACACGATAACGTCAAAGAGGTCCTCCCCGGCGTGTTCCTCCAGGGCGCGGACATGGTCGTGGCAGGCGAACAGATCCGTTTCGCCCACCTGGGTGGCAATATTACACACGTAGGCCTTGATGGCATGGCTGGCGTGCAAGGCAGCCTGCAGGTCAGGGACGAGAAGATTCGGCAGCAGGCTGGTGTAGACGCTTCCGGGCCCGACCACGATGAGATCGGCCTTGAGAATCGCCTGCACGGCCGGCGGAAAAGCAGGGGGGCTGTTGGGCTCAAGCCATACGCGCCGGACACGACCCGCCATCGCGGGGATCTTGCTCTCGCCCTCGACGCGTATCTCGTTCATGGAGTTCGGCAGGCGCATATCCGCCACCAGGCGCACCGAATGCAGTGTTGAAGGCAGCACACGTCCGCCCACCGACAGTGCCCGACCCGACTCCGCCACAGCCTCTTCAAAACTGCCGGTGAGGTCCGTGAGGGCGGTGATGAAGAGGTTGCCAAAGGAGTGCCCCTGCAGGTCCGGCGCTCCGCTGAATCGGTACTGGAACAGCTGGGTCAGGAGGGTTTCGTCATTGGACAGGGCTGCCAGGCAATTGCGAATATCGCCGGGTGGGAGAATTCCAAGACTCTGGCGCAGCCGGCCCGACGAGCCGCCGTCGTCTGCCACCGTCACGATGGCTGTGATGTTCCCCGTGTGCTCCTTGAGTCCGCGGAGCAACGTGGCGATCCCGTGACCTCCCCCGATGGCGACCACGCGCGGGCCGCGGTCGAGCCTGCGATAGCTGGCCAGCTGATCTACCAAGGGCTCCCCGGGGCGCACGAAGGGTCGCAGGAAGGCGCGATTCAACCTCCAGATGCCATACCCCACCAGCCCAGCCCCCAGGGCAGCGAAGATCAATACCCGTGTCAGCCGGGGCAGGAAGCGCAGGGACACCAGACTCAGGAGTCCGAGGATCCAGGGATTTTGGGTGTCCGCGCGATAGAGTTCCAGCAGCAGAATGCCGGTGCCCACCGCCAGCAGAGTGATACCGGCCAGGATGACCAGCATCCAGCGTTTTATTCCCAGACCGGGGACAAGCCAACGCGCGAAGCGATCCAGCACGCTCCTGGAGACTTCAGGCTTCTTCATCTTGGAAGAGTCTAGCAGGGAGCATGGCCGACGTCAAACCGGGGCCGGTTGCGCGTTCCAGCAGCGGGGCAGGCGAGTTGGCCTGCGGCGAGGAAGCGTGACCGGGCAGCACGGCTTGGGCAACCGTGCACGGTAAGAATCCAACCCTGCCCCAGGCGGGCGCCTGCATTGCCCTGATTCCCGCTGGCATTATAATGATTCCTCATGAATGGGCTCCTGGGTGCCTTGGGCTCGCTTTTCACCGCGCCGCCCGGAAACGTGATCTACTACCTGATTCTTGCATTTTCGGTGGCGGCATCCTTGCAGGCAGCACTTGCCGGGCGCGGCCGAGGCCTGGCATCGCGATATCGACGCACTGCACTGGGGTTGGGGGCCATGCTGGCGGCACTGATTCTTCTCGTCGCCGTGGGGATTGCGGCCGTGGCAAGCATGCCGAGTCTGGCGGGCGCCCTGCCCTCCCTCGATCGGGCGGCCTCATTCATCCTGGTGACGTGGGCCATCTGGCTTTGGGCATTTCCTGCGACAGCCAGGCCATTCGACCTGGGCGCACTTGTCCTGAGCGGCGCGGCTATCCTGGCAGGGGTGCTGGGCGCGATACCCTCCCTGTCCGGTGCCGTCTTCCAGGGCTACAACCTGCACCCAAACGACACCCTGTGGCAGCTTTCCACGCTTGGATTGCTGCTGCTTGGGGCAATCCTGCTCTACTTGCGGCGCCCGGAGGGCTTTGGCACGGGGCTTGCGTTTGCTGCGGTGGTGTTGCTGGCCCACGCTCTGCATTTGATCTTTCGCCAACCGGGTGACTATTCTGGAATTGTGCGCGTTGGGCACATGGCCGCCTTCCCACTGCTGCTGACGCTCTCGCAGAGATCCACAGCTTGGGCGCCCGACGTTCAGGCTTCAGCCGCAGTCACGGAAATCCAGGCAGCCGAGTCCGGCCGGCCTGGAACGGATCCCAAGGTGGTGCATGCTCTCTTGGGCCTGGCTGGGGAAACAGACCCGGTCCGGTTGCACCGGGCGATGGCGCGCGCTGTCTCACGCGCGATGCAGGCGGACGTGTGCCTGATCGTCCAACCGATGGCCGATACAGATCACATTTCCATCTCGACTGGGTACGACCTGATCCGCGAAGAATACCTGCGCGGAGCACAGGTGGACTACTCCCTCATTCCTCGTTTGGCGAATGCGATCCAACACGGCCGAGCAGCCCGATTTCTGGCGAACCGCATAGCGGGCGACGTGGAGGCGCTGGGTAGTCTGCTCGGTCTCGAAGAGCCGGGAAATCTGCTGAGCGCGCCGATCACAACGACTGAGAACGAAGTGCTGGGGGCAGTCGTATTGCTCTCCGCCTATTCCCAGCGCGAGTGGACCGGGGAAGACCAAACGCTGCTGGTGAGCATGGCCGCGTCGCTTGCCCCGGTGATCAAGCGTGGGCGGGAAGTCGAACGCCGCGACTCGGAGCGGGATGGTCTGGGCGAGGCGTTGGTGGCAAGCAAAGCCGAAGTCCTTCAGTTGCAGAAGCGCAACGACGAGCTCTCTCTGCAGTTGGAGACGCTCGCGCTTGAATCCGAGCAGGCAGCGGCGGAGGTGGCCGAGGCGGCCGGGCTGCGCGCCTCCGTGCTCCGGTCGGATGCACGGATTCGCGAACTGGAGGCGGCCCTGGAAATCGCCAAGCGGTCTTCCCAACCGGCGACCCCTGACGTTGGCGAACGGCCACCGTCGGCGTCGCGCCCGCCGGGAGCCTCAGACCGCGTTGCCCCGGCGCTGGACTGGGATGCGGGCGGGCGCCCTGGCGCAAGGGAGGCAGCCCTGGGCGCGGCGGCAATATCGCAGGAATTGCGCCAATCCCTGACTGCCATACTGGGGTATACCGACTTGCTGCTTGGCGAATCGGTGGGGATCCTGGGAACGCTGCAGCGCAAGTTCGTGGAGCGCATGCGGGCGTCGACCGAGCGCGCGGGCAGCCGGCTCGAAAAGATGATCCAGCTGATCGGCCCCGAGCTGCAAAGCCCGCAGCCTGAGCCGGAAGCCCTGGATCTGAATCGGATCATCGACGAGGCCTTGGCGCAGGCAAGCGACCAGATCCGGCGAAAGAAGATTGCCATTCATCTGCATGCTCCGCAGAGTGCCGGCACGGCAAATGTCGACAGGGAGGTCTTGCAGCAGATCTTGGTCCACCTGCTGCAGAACGCCGGGGAAGCCTCGCCTGCCGAGGGCACCATCGCCATCAAAGTGCTGCCAACCATGGATCAAGGCAGACCTCACTTGATGATTCAGGTGAAGGACAGCGGTGGGGGAATTCCCGAGGAACAACTGCCCCTGATCTTCAGGCGGCGAGATGCTGGAGCCCGGATGGAGGGTGCGAGCGATCGAACAGCGAGACTTGCCGTGGCTAGATCGCTCACGGAAACCCAGCGCGGGCGCATGTGGGTGGAAAACGAGCCTGGAGTGGGGGCGACGCTGTGTGTTCTGCTTCCCGTGGCGCTCGCACCAGTCAGGCTGGCATGGGATGGGGAGAGCCATTGATGCAGGCCGTTCGTCAGGCGGCGAGCGGATTCCTGTACGCAATCGTATCCCTGGCACTGGTCATGGGCAGTGGGTCCCTGGCGCTGGCGCAAGGAGACACGGGGCCTCCCCCACCAGGCAGCTTCACAGCTCTGGCCACCCCTACCACCACACGCGGGCCAGCAACATTGACAGCCACTGCGTCCCTGCCCCCTACCCCAAGCGCCACCCCGTCCCCCACGCAGGCAGCGCCGAGTTCCACCTACGAGTACCGAGTGACGCTGCCCCCGGGTGGACCTTCCAACTCAACCCCTTGGTGGGGATGCGAGCCACCGCAGGGATGGCCGCGAGCGTATGTTGTGCGACCTGGCGAAACCCTTTTTGCGATTGCGTCGGCCTACGGGATCAGCGTTGAGCTGCTGCAGCGCGCCAACTGCCGCCCGGACACGGTAGTCTTTCCCGGCGAATGGCTCTGGGTGCCCGATGAGTGGGCGCCCGTACCGGCTCTGACCATCGACCCCGTCGATGTCTGGCCGCCCGAGGCGGAGACACCCAATCCCTAGGCAACGCCTGCGCCGGCCTGCTGTCCCCACCACATCCCCTATCGCCATGAGATTGACGACGATCGCCATGACCCTTGCACTGCCAGGTATTACCACCGGGTGCGCCGGGCTAGGATCCTCCCTGGCGGCAGTTCCACAACCAGCGGCACCGCTCATACTGGTGACGCCAGCTGCCAACGCGTCGCCCACGCCGACGCCGTTTCAACCACCCCAGGTGGAGCAAGGCGCACCCACCTCCCTCTACCACATCCAGGTTCCGACATTGGAGCCCTTCTTCCCGACCGCCACGGCCGATTTCGCGTCTGCTCGGACGCTGCCCTCCGTAGATCTGGACTCACTGTTTCCGACAGCAGCAGCTCCACCACCGCCGTTTGTGGCGGCGGATGCGCCGGAACGTGCTGCACTGCTTTCGGACCCCGAAGCAGTCAGCTTTCTGCTCGTCGGCTCGGACAAGCGTTCCGGTGGCTCCTTTCGAACGGACACCTTGGTAGTCGTCGTCCTGTGGCCGCAACACAAGCAGGTCTCCATGATTTCCATCCCGCGCGATCTGTGGACCTACATTCCCGAAGTGGGAATGCAGCGCATCAATACGGCGTATCAGAGCGGCGAGGTCGAAGGCTACTCCGGCGGAGGGCCGGCGCTGCTGCGCGACACAATTGCGTACAATCTCGGAATCCGCGTTGACCATATGGCCCTGGTGGACTTCGATGGTTTCCGTCGCATCGTGAATACGCTGGGAGGTGTGGATGTACCGGTTGCCTGCCCCTACACGGACTGGCGACTGATTGACCCAAGCTTGAATCCCGAGGACGAGCAGAATTGGGGCTTGTTTACCGTAGAACCGGGGGTTGACCACATGGACGGCGAACTTGCGCTGTGGTACGTGCGTTCGCGGCTCAAGTCCAGCGATTTTGATCGGGGACGCCGTCAGCAGGAGATGCTGCGGGCCATCTTCGCGCGCGCCCTGCGCACGGAAACGTTGACCCGCGTTCCCGAACTGTACAGCGATTTTTCTCAGGCCGTCGTCACCGATCTCGGGTTGGGCGACATCCTGAAACTTGCCCTCTATGCCCCCACGCTCAGCGAGGCCAGTATCCGCAGCTACCGTATCGAGCCCCCCTCCGTCAATCTGTGGGTGACGCCCGCGGGCGCGTCGGTGCTCTTGCCTGACGCGGAGGCGCTGCAAGGGTTGCTGCGTCAAGCCACCAGCCCCTCTGCCGCAGCAGTCGAAAGGGAGGCCATCTCGGTCGAGATCCAGAACGGCACAGCCTTGGCCGGGATGGACGATCTGGCAACCAGTCGACTCGGCTACGCGGGCTACACCGCCCACATCTCCCCTGCCGACCGGCAGGACTACGGAAGTTCGGTGCTGGTCGATCTCACCCAGGATCAAGATCCGGGCCGCCGGTCGGCGCTGCTGGATGTCCTGGGCATTCCATCGGCGGCGATTGTTCCTTCCGCCGGGGGACAGACAGGTGCTCAGTATCGAGTGGTCCTGGGCTACGACTACGAGCCGTGTTTTGAGCCCCAGGACTTGCTTCACTAGTTGACAGCAACCCCGACAGTCATTAAACTATGCGCACGGCTACACGCTGTGCGGTGCCGCCCGCGCCCTGCACCCCATTGAGGAGGCACAATGCCTACGAAGAGCTCCGGTCGCGTTACTGGTCAAACCTCCCTGCCACCTGCGCTACAGGCATGGGAAACCTACCTCTATGACCAGGGACGCTCTCCGAATACTGTAAAAGCCTTCTTGTCGGACGTGCGGCTGCTGAGCCAGTTCCTGCCGGCGGATGAGAGTGTTGGCGCCGTTACCACCCGGGACTTGGACCGTTTCTTCCATTGGATGGAGAAGGAACGCGACGTCCCGTGCAGCCCCAAAACCCTGGCCCGGCGAATCACCGCCACCAAGTCCTTTTTTCGTTGGCTCGCCCGCTACGGCGCGCTCCCAGCAGACCCTGCGGACAAGATCTTGCAGCGGTCGGCTGTGAGCCCGCTGCCCCAGGTGCTGAGTGAGGACGAGGTCAACCTGGCACTGGCGGCGGCAGACCGCCACCGGCGTGACTCCAAGCCGGATGCGCGCTCCTATGCCCTGCTCTCGCTGCTGCTGTCCACGGGCATCAAGAAGAGCGAGTGCCTGGGAATCCACCTCAACCACATCGACTTGAATTCGCCGGACGGACCGCACGTTTTCATCCGCTATGCCAGTCCGGCCAGCCGATACAAGGAGCGCAAGCTGGAGCTGCCGGATGACTGGATCTCCGCCTACAGCGAGTACCTGGAGCAGTACAAACCAGTGGATCAGCTGTTTCCCTGGTCACCTCGGCGGCTGGAATACCTGCTCGAAGACACGGGCGAAGAAGCCGGGCTGCAGAAGCATCTCTCTTTTGACATGTGCCGCTGGACCTGCGCACTGCGCGATTTCGTTGCCGGAATGGACCCGGATCGGGTTCGACAACGCATGGGCGTCTCCAAGATCCAGTGGAGGGAGATCCACCTGAAACTGCGCCAGTTGGCGGAGGCTGCCTGACGCCGGATCAGGAGCCGGCTGGTCCGGATGGCGAACTGGAGTGCCCCGCAGCACGGGAAACAGCGAAGCAGGCAGCGGTTCGCGTGTTCCCGCAGATGCGAAAGGGTTCTGCGGGGCGAAAACCCGGCACCCAGACAAGTGTGCTACCCGAGCACAAGAGCGGCCATCGGCGGCGAGCACGCGCCGGCAACTTGCCGTTGATGAACACATCCGAGAGTTTCTGGGAGTGGCCCCGCATACCCAGCGGCAGGAGCCGATCGCCCGGACGCGGCGGGCGCAACTCCAATGCCTCCGGCAGCGAGTCCGCATCCAGGCAGGCGCGATAGGACTCCGCACCCTGCGCGGCAAACTCACGTGGGGAACGTGGAGGCGCTGTGTACTCGGCGACGAAATGCCAGCCTTCTCCCAGCTCCAGCCGGATCGGGGTGCCACGCGGCACGGCAATCGACCCCTGACTGATCTGCGGCCAGTGGCCGACAGCCAGTGATTCCGACCCCAGCGCCAGGAAGATGATGCTCCCCTCGCCATAGAGCCTGAGCCCGCCTCCCAGGTCAAGGCCGATGGGCGCCTCACGGGCCAGCAAGCTCGCGGCTCGCTCCAGCGCCGCAAAACCGACCTCAAACGCCGGTTGTAGGCGGCTTGCTGCCCGCATAATCAGGCGGCGTTGCAGGGCCACCGGCTGCCGGCGGAGCTCGGCGGCATCGAAGCCGACGAGCCCACGATCTTCACGAAGTACTGTCTGCCTCCAGGCGTCGACGAGGCGCTCCTCAACCAGCTCCAGATCTGCAGCCAAGGACTCTGCCGTTCGCCAGAGGGCTTCACGCGCCCGGGGATTGTAGGTCTCGAGCACAGGCAGCAACTCGAGCCGAACGCGATTCCGGAAAAACTCCGGTGAATCGTTGCTCTGATCATGGAGGACGGGCAGCGAATGCATCCGGCAGTAGTCAAGGATTTCGGCTCGCCACGTGCTGAGCAATGGCCGGACCACGGGAACGGACGCGTCGAACAGAGGCAACAGCGACCGGTAGCCCATTCCAGTCAAACCCGCCAGCCCGGCGCCGCGAACAAGATGCATGACCAGGGTCTCGACCTGATCGTCTGCCGTGTGTCCAACGGCCACGGCGTGGGCGGCATACTTGCGGGCTTGCTCAAAGAGGAACGCGTAGCGTAGATTGCGGGCGGCCTCTTCGAGTGTCATTCCCGCTGAGCGCGCCTGCCGGCGCACATCGGCGGCTTGAGTGACGAACTCCAGCCCCAGTTTCGCGGCAAGCGCAGCCACATGTTGCGCCTCGGCACCCGACTCAGGCCGCAGTTGGTGATCAAAGTGCGCGACCACGGGCTCGTAGCCCGCAGCCCTCAGCACGTGCAGCAGGCACACGCTGTCTGGTCCGCCAGAGACGCCGGTGATCACCCGGGATCCCGGCTCCAAGCTGCATCGTTGGCGCAGGACTTCAGCGATTCGATCGAGCATCGTTGCCTTTGGATCCGCGGCGCGCCGGCGTGGGTTCACGCCTGGTAGAGCTCGACCAGCACCCCACCGGTAGATTCCGGGTGCACAAACGCGTACCGGCGGCCGTCCTCAGCGACCCGGGGCTCTTCATTGATCAGCCGAATGCCGCTGGATTTCAGCTGTGACAGCAGTCCGGCCAGGTCATCCACGGCGAGGCACACGTGATGCATCCCCGGCCCGCGCTTTGAAAGATAGCGAGCCAGGCCCGAGTC
>DATIPW010000269.1:0-7947 GCA_035471605.1 Anaerolineales bacterium
GCCGCAGATCTGGCATGTCGTGATCAACTCGCCGGCTTCCGCCCTGCTCAGCTACCGGCGTGGCATCCCAGCCCTGCTTGTACCGAACGTCATGGACTTCGACCGCCCGCCCCCTGTATCTGATGGGTATGCCTCGTCGGCTGAAGCAGGAAGTGGTCGGCAGGCCCCAACTGCAAGTCAGCACGCAAAGTCGAGGCATACCCATCAGATACAGGGGGCGGGCGGTCGAAGTCCATGACGTTCGGTACAAGCAGGGCTGGGATGCCACGCCGGTAGCTGAGCTGGGCGGAAGCCGGCGAATTGATCACGACATGCCAGACCTGCGGCAGCCGCGGCGGAAAGCACATGTCGAGGTAGTCTTGTACGCAGTTCACGAGGAACCGCTTTCGCTCCCAGTGCATGTCATGGTGATGCGCGATCGTGGGCATGCCCGTTTCCGCGATGAACTCAGTCAGCGCCACGCCGAGCGGGATATTAAGTGGTATGGCCAGGGCGTTCTCAACCAGCAGCAACTCTATGTCGAAACGGCTGGCAAACTCGTAGAGGGCTTTCTTCAGATGCGCAGCCAGCTCACGGATCTGGTCCGTAAGCCGGCGCGGCCGTTCGCGCTTCGTGAATGCCTGATGATAGACGTCCAGTATCGCAGCATGCCGGAAATGGGCCTCTGGCACAACGTGGCTGCGGTCCGGAGGCCGGTCGCATTCACCCGCAAAGAAGAAGCAAGCGTTGCCCAGGCGCGCCAGGACCTCGGACCATTTCTCGGCCTCCAGCGACACTCCGTCTGTGGTCCCAAGTCGCGTGGAAACCAAGCCGATGCGCAGGGGATGCGTTACACGAGCCGGCTTCCTGTCAGGAGGCATTGTCCTGCGCCTTCGTCAACCAGATGCATTGGAACGGCTCCAGGCGGAGCATCGACTCTGGCTCCCAAACCATCGTACCCATACCCACTAGATCGCGAATCTGGCCGCCCGCCTCGCCCACCTGCCAGAGGCGGCAAGCAAAGTGCTGCACTTCCGGCGTTACGTTGTGCAAACAGAGCACCGCCTCACCGTTCGCGCTCCCCACCCTGAGCAGGGCCAAGATCCCAGGGCCTGCCTCCAAAACCCGCTGTTGAGCCCAGGGTGAGAAGGCTGCAGATTCGCGCCTTGCAAGAAGGAGACGCTTGATGCCAGTATAAACGCGTGCTCGCAATGAAGCACGGTCCTTCAGGGCGCGTGCAAGTGTCACAGCCCCAAGTTTCTCCCGATTCACTTTGCGCGCATGGCCCGTGGCGGCGGCGCCCTCGGGCCATCCCCTGGAGCCGAAGAGGCTGTGGAAGTAAACCCCTGGTACACCCCGGAGTGACAGCAGGATCGCGTGGGCGCAGATGAAGCGA
The DNA here is from genome assembly GCA_035471605.1 of Anaerolineales bacterium. Taxonomy (GTDB): domain Bacteria; phylum Chloroflexota; class Anaerolineae; order Anaerolineales; family Villigracilaceae; genus Fen-1038. Next base: position 1,376 of record DATIPW010000269.1, read on the forward strand.
GCAGCGGCGTTGGCATTGTCCGGCGCGCCGCCGGCATCCAGCGCATCGAGGTAGTTGGCGTTGAGCTCATAGGGCACGGGCGCTCCCTCGGAGCCGGATCGCCAGGACACGAATCCGCCGGAGGATTGGACTCGGTGGATAAGCTGCCGGATCTCCACTTCAGTGAGAATTCCCTGGGCGCCGTTCAATCCAATGCCATCGTGTGTCGCCAGGACATTGAAGAATCCAGGCTGATTGCCTGGCATCCGCATATTGGCTATCCAGTCGGAAAGCACCCTCGAATCCTGGGAGTGGAAGGTGTGCAGGAGCAGCGGGGGAAGCGTAAAGTTGTAGACGAGGTGCGCCTCATCACTGCCGTTTCCGAGGTATCGTACATTCTCGGCGTGCGCAACGTTCGTTTCGGTGATGAGTACCACGCCCGGTGCGACCATCTCAAGAATTCCGCGCAGGAGGCGCACGATCAGGTGCACCTGTGGAAGATGGATGCAGGACGTGCCAATCTCCTTCCAGATGTAGGCAACTGCATCCAAGCGGATAAACCTCGCGCCCCGGTCCACGTAGGACAGCAGGATATCTAGCATTTCCAACAGGACTGCCGGATTTCGATAGTCGAGATCTGCCTGGTCGGCGCTGAAAGTCGTCCAGACCCATCTATCTCCGCTTTCGGATGCAAAGCTGGTAAGCAGCGGCGTGGTGCGTGGCCGAACGACCGCCGAGAGATTGGGCTGCCCGCTCACCGTGATGAAGTAGCCCCGATATGGCTCTTCGTTGCGAAGATAGTCTTCAAACCATCGGCTGTGGACCGAGGCATGATTGAGAACTGCGTCGAACATGAGATCGAACTGCCTGCCAAGAGACTCGATATTCCCCCAATCCCCGTAGGCCGGATCGACAGCCCGGTAGTCCGTGACAGAAAAGCCGTCATCTGACGACGAGGGATAGAACGGCAGAAGGTGAATACCGCTGATCAGTCCTTTAAGGTATTGACCAGCGAATCGGTCAAGACTAACCAGAGGAGCTTCGCCGCCCGCGCCAATCTGATCGGGATATGTGATGAGGATGGCATCCCGCTCGCTCAGACTGGCCGCTCGAGGCGTGGTCGTCTCGCCAGACCGTTCGCGCACCAGATTCTCAAGATGAGCCATGACGCTGGCGATCCGCTCCGGTCCGTAGATCTCAGCCAGGCATTCACGAATCAAGGAGAATCCTGCCGTCATTGCGGGCCCGTCTCCTCACCACCGTCAGGCCGGGGCGCCGTCTTTGAGAGACGCTCATAGACCTCCGGATTCACACAATGCGGCAGCGGTCTGCGTTCCAGGCCCGCGATGAGGTTTTCGGCGGCCAAGAGCGCCATTTGCGAGCGTGTCCATCTGCTGGCGCTTCCCAGGTGCGGCAGTACAATGCAGTTTTCAAGCTCCAACAGGGGGCTATCAGCGGGAATGGGTTCCGGTTCGCTCACATCCAAGCCGGCCGCAAAGAGCCTCTGCTCACTCAAGGCCCGGAACAGCGCGTCGTGATCCACCACTCCCCCGCGAGATGTGTTCACCAAGATTGCCGTTGGTTTCATTCGCGCAAGGCTCTGTTCATTGATCATGTGATGGGTTTGGGCCGTCAGCGGCACGTGCAGCGAAACAAAATCGGAAGTTGCCAACAACGTATCCAGGGTTGTTGCCCCGGCCCCTTCGCTTTCCTCAGGTCCTGGATCGTGCCAGATCACGCGCAAACCGAAACCCTGCGCGCGCCGAGCCACAGCCTTGCCAATCCGCCCAAGACCGATGATTCCCAGAGTCCGTCCGGAGAGATCGGCACCGAGCAGCAACTCCGGATCCCAAGTCTGCCATCGCCCAGCCCTGACAAATTGGACTCCCTCGACAATCCGGCGCGCCGCGGCCAGAAGCAGCGCAAAGGCAAGATCCGCCGTGGCATCCGTCAGCACGTCCGGCGTATTCCCCACCGGAATTCCACGCGCCGTGGCGGCCTGGACATCAATGTTGTCGACTCCCACGGCACAATTGCTGATGACCTTGAGACGCGGCGCTGCATCCATGATTTCCGCATTGATGGGATCGGTCAGAAGAGTCAAGATTCCGTCCTTGTCTCGAACACCGGCGAGCAGTTCTGCGCGGGGCGGCGGCCCCTTTGTGCGCCATATGGTGGCGTCACAGCGTTCATTGACTAGACGCATGCCGCTTTCGGGCAGAATTCGAGTCACGTAGACGCGCGGCTTGGTCATGCGTCCAGTATACTGCAGGCATGCAGCCAGGCCGGTTCCTGACCAGGAGTCTGCAGGATTGGCGCATCGCTCGGATACTAGATCGGGCCCTGCTTGCTGTGGACCCCGAGATGCTTGTGACCGAGCAGTTGAAGCATCGCTCCCTTCCCCCACACCATCGACTCTATCTGCTTGGCGTGGGAAAAGCTTCTGAGGCGATGACTCGCGGTGCTGCAAACACGCTGGGACGCTTTGCGTCGGGTCTGCTGGTCACGAAGGAGTCCGCAGGACCGCTGCATCCTCGCATCACGGTGTTGACCGCGGGCCATCCCATACCGGATGCCAGGAGCCTTGCCGCAGGGCGCGCAATCTTGAGATTCGTTTCGGCTTTGCAGCCGGACGATCTGTTGATCTGCCTCATCTCCGGCGGAGGCTCGGCGCTTGCCAGTGTTCCCCTCGACGGCACCTCTCTCGAGGACGTTCAGGCTCTGACATCGAGTGCCCTGGCGTCCGGCGGGACGATTGAGGACGTGAATATCCTCCGCCGGCAGCTCGATCAATTGAAGGGCGGCGGTCTTGCGCAAGCCACACAAGCCTCCATTCTCAGCTTGATATTGTCAGATGTCTTGGGCGACCGCGTGGAGGTGGTGGCCTCCGGGCCAACCGTTCCGACTCCGACGGGACCGCAGCAAGCGAGGGATGTTCTCGCCAAGCTTGGAATCGAAGCCCCGCCCGCGATGGACCACGCATTGGAGGCGCCAAGGCCTGTCAGATCAAGCTCTCTTGAGTCTCGCGTGGATAACGTCGTCATCGGGAACGTTCTGCTTGCTGCACGAGGTGCTGTCTTGCAGGCCCAGAAAGAAGGTTTCGCTGCGGACCTTCTGGATACCCAGATTCAGGGTGAGGCGAAGCTCGTGGGCCGAGCACTTGCAGGCCAACTCGTGGAGCAAGGCCGCGACAGGCCGCGTCCGTTCTGCCTGGTGGCCGCAGGCGAGACGACCGTCACACTCGCGACGCAAGGGCTGGGCGGACGAAACCAGGAACTGGCACTGTCCGCAGTGGAGGTCTTGGATGGCTCCAGGAACTGCATGCTCGTGGCCTTGGCAACCGACGGCAACGACGGACCCACAAACGCCGCCGGCGCAGTGGTCACCAGTGAGACCCAAGCGCGGGCGACGGCAGTTGGTCTCAGTTCACAAGACTACCTCGCGCGCCATGATTCTTATCGGTTCTTCGAGCCCTTGGGGGACCTGCTGATGCCAGGATATACGGGCACAAACGTCAACGACTTGATGCTGCTCATAGGCCTTTGATACAATGTCTTCCATGCTAGGTACCCTACAACCCAATTCAAAAATGTGCTTTCTCTGCGGCCTTGAGAACTCCGTTGGCCTGCACCTGCGTTTTTCCGAGACCGCTCCAGGAGTCGTGGAGTCGACCTACACAGCCCCGGAACACTTCCAGGGCTACCCGGGGGTACTCCACGGCGGGATTGTTGGCGCCATCATCGATGAGGTTTCAGGACGAGCCCACATGGGTTCAGATCCGTCGGCTCCTCGTTTCATGTTTACGGCCACGCTGGAGATCAAGTATCGTCATGTCGTTCCAATCGGTCGGCTTCTGCGAATCGTCGGCAGAGCAGGCAGGGCCAGAGCCAAGTCGGCAGAGGCCTGGGGTGGTATCTTTCTGGCCGACAGCAACAAGTTGCTTGCAGAAGGCAAGGCACTGCTGGTCGATGTTCGTTCGGATCAGCTGGATCTCGGACGGCTCGAAGAACTGGGCTGGCAGGTATATCCCGATTGAGGCAACCGGTGGTTCTATGCGGACCGGAGTCTCGCGCGCGGCGTGGTGGCAGATGCATTCCTGTATAATGCCGTCGGAAGGCCTGTCGCACCAAACCTGATATTGATGATCACGGCTTATCATCGCCCCGAGAAGATCGACGAGGCCCTGGAGTTGTTGTCGAGAGCCTCTCCTGTCACCGTGCCCTTGGGCGGCGGGACGATCCTCTCGCACCAACGGGGTGGTGACCTCGAGGTGGTGGACCTCCAGGCCCTCGGATTGAAGCACATTCAGCCCCAGGGCGATCACGTCGAAGTGGGGGCAACCGTCACCCTGCAGCAGCTTCTAGAATCATCCCATTGCCCTAGGGTCCTGGCCCAAGCCCTGAGACTCGAGACTCCGATAAATCTCAGAAACATGGGGAGTATTGCCGGCACCCTGGTGGTTTGCGATGCTCGCTCCACCTTCGCCACCGTCTTGCTCGCCCAGGACGCCAAACTCACTCTGAGGCTTCCCCAGGCCCAGTCTGTGGCCCTGGCAGAATTCCTGATGAAGCGCGGTCAGTTTCGGCCAGGTTTCCTCATCACCAACTTGGAGATCCCCCTGGCGCCTCGACTGGCCTTCGAATACGTCGCTCGTACTCCGGCCGACTGGCCCATCGTGGCCGTGGCGATCGCGCAGTGGCCGTCCGGCCGCACCCGAGTCGTGGCGGGCGGTTTTGGGACGATGCCGCTCCTGGCAATGGACGGCAGCGATGCCGGCGGGGTCGAACAGGCTGCCCGCAATGCTCTCCACGATGCCAGCGATCCCTGGGCATCAGCCGAGTACCGGATGGATATCGGGGCCACTCTGGCGAGACGCTGCCTCGCCACTCTTGCCTCTCAGGCATCAGCCTAGGGGATCTTGAACGGCGCCACACAGGTCTTTGGCCGTGGCCGCCTACCACTCGGCCGAACGCTCGTATTTCCAGGTCCGCAGCACCTCCCGCGTCTCTTCCCGAAAGATCTCGCGATCTCGCGCCGTCAAGAGCGCCCGCCAGTTGCCAGACCTGCCCTTGGCCAGAAAGGGGGCAAGGTCTTGATTTCGTCGTGACTGCCATTCCTCATCCGGATTTGACCTCATCTCGGCTTGGATGCGGGGAACCAGCGTCTGCGGCACCCTTCGGACCCCCAAGAACTTCCAAACGCGCTGCAGTTCATGAATCGGATCGCGCAAGAGATCCTCATATCGAAGCGACAGATAGCTCTTTCCGAAAAGCCGGCGCGCCGCGGAGTCCACTTCCGTCACGTTCGTGGCCCAGCCCGTCGCCACGCGGCGAAGCATATTGTCGGTGAAGATGGATCGTTTTCCGGCACCAAACGACCCCGGCCCTTCACGCAGGTCTTTCAGAATCTGCCGATCCGCGGGCCCAAGGTGGCGGGAATCCTCGACGAAATTGCGGAAGCGCTCGGAGATCAACACGTCCCTACCGTCGCGTACGATGTACACCAGCTTCGCATCGGGAAACAAGTCATGCAGATCCCGCACCGACTGGCCATGGATCGCCGACGAGGGGCTCTTGTCCCCCACTATGCGTTTTCCAAGCCGTGCAGCGTCGCGCTCCATGATGAACTCAGCGGCGGCGCGCAGGACGACACCAGAGAGATCCCCCCCATGATTCCAACGATTGGATTTGCGGCTCAACCACTCTTCTGCCTCGGGTGTGTCAACCAGCGACTTCAGCAAAGGTCGCCGGGTGAAGAAATGCGCCTGATAGTCACAATGCACTTCGGAATGCAACCGCACGAGCCGCATCAGCAAGGTGGTCCCCGAGCGGGCATGCCCAAAGATGAAAAACTTCGGGCGCTGAAAGAATCGCCGCAGGTCGGCAAGGTCGTCCTTGGCGATCGCAGGAATGGGGCTATGCCGATGGGTTTCTCCCTCGCCGCGTAGCAGGATTCGGGCAGCTGCCTTGAATCGGTTTGCCACTTTCATGGATATTGCCTCACTGCTTCCAATTCGACGTGATCAAGCTCAGCGGGCAGACCTTGATAGGGCATGCCGCATGGCGTGTACGGTTTTGCCAGGCAACATTCCGGCCCGCCGCAAGAGGCGCAGGGCTTGCTGCCGGCTACTGCTCTGCCATGCAAGGTCGTGTTGCGGTATCGTGGAGCTTCATGGCTGTAGACTTCCGCTTGCCGACGCGATGGGTATTCAATCGCCTCGCGGCCCCCGACAAGTACGACGTGCGCATTCACGTGGAGTTCAACAAGTCGAGGAAGAAACGGGCCGTGCGGCGGCCTGCGCTGCCATCTGTGTAAGTTATCTCGTCTGCCGCAAACTTCCGACGCTCCGCCCTATCAAGAGACGGACTGGCAAGGTATTTGTTAAGCCAATCCCGTAGCTCCTGCTCGGTGGTCGCGATACGGCCGGCTTTGGCTTCGCGAAACCTCTTGTGAGTCGGCCAATTGCCGATATCCCGGAGTGCCAGCGAGAACTTCCGGGGGACGTTCCATCCGCCGGGAATATCCAGGACAGCTGCGATCATGGGTGTGTCGTGGATCGCAGTTTCAACCAGCATCGTGGAGTACACCGTCAC
>DATIPW010000270.1:0-7971 GCA_035471605.1 Anaerolineales bacterium
GATACCGGCAAGCAGTCGATTCCTTTCTTGCGAAGGGCTGCTTGGAGTGCTGGCAAGCGGTGTCCCACATCCGGATCATCCATCTTGTTGAGGGCCACGACCTGGGGCTTGTTGGCCAGGCCGACATCAAAGAGAGCCAACTCGGTGTTGATCTGGCTGTAGTCCGCCACCGGATCCGCGGACTGGCCGTCCAGCAGGTGGATGAGGACGCGCGTGCGCTGAATATGACGGAGGAAATCGTGGCCCAAGCCGGCTCCTTGTGATGCTCCCTCAATCAGGCCCGGGATGTCGGCGAGCACGACAGCAGCGTCGTCGGCAAGGCGCGCCACGCCCAGATTGGGCTGCAGAGTGGTGAAAGGATAGGCGGCGACCTTGGGGCGGGCATTCGTCAGCGCGGCAAGCAAGGTGGATTTGCCGGCGTTCGGCACGCCGATGATCCCGATATCGGCGATCAACCGAAGTTCGAGACGGAGACGCTTCTCCTCCCCCGGTTCTCCCTTCTCCGCGGTGCGCGGCGCTTGGTTTCGTGAGGTGGCGAAATGCTGGTTGCCGCGACCGCCGCGACCGCCCCGGCAGACTACGAGCTGGTCGCCGGGGGCGGTCAGGTCGCCCAAGGGCCGTCCGCCCTCGGCTTCCTGCACGACTGTGCCGGGCGGCACCTCGATGATCATGGGGGTAGCCGCCTTGCCTGACATGTTGTTTGGCCCGCCGCCGCGGCCATCCGGTGCCACGAAACGCCGCGCATGGCGCAGCGCGTACAGGGTGCTGAGCCCCGCCCTGACCTGCAGGACGACGTCTCCGCCTCGTCCCCCATCTCCGCCATCGGGTCCACCCCGCGGCACAAACTTCTCGCGATGGAAGTGAACCATTCCATTGCCGCCAGATCCAGAGCGTACAATGATCTCCACCTCGTCAACCAGCATGCTGCTCTTCCATCCCTCCTGCAAAGTGTTGTGGCCCGGACGCGATCAAGAAGATTATAGCTCCCTGACCGCGCCCTGCGCGAATCCTGCATGGTACAATGCCAGCCCCCCGGAGGCGAGTTGCTGTATCTGCTGATCGGCTTGGCCGTATTCTATGCGTTCTTCAACGCGTACCGCGATTCTTCCAGCATTCTCGCGGGTGTGCTGGCCTCGCGGGCCATGCGGCCGCGCCTGGCACTCCACCTGGTTGGCGTGGCCGAGCTGGTAGCGCCTTTCCTGGTGGGCTCGGCCGTGGCGCGCGCGGTGACAACCGGGCTACTTGATGTTCCGGCGATCACCTTGAATACTCTGCTGACCGCCATGGCGGCGGCCACTTTGTGGAGTCTGCTCTGTTGGCGGTTGGGGATTCCGTCGTCCTCAACCCATGCCCTGATTGGGGGGCTGGTAGGGGCGGCGTGGATCACTCATGGTTTCGACGCGATCCTCAGCACGGGGCTGCTGCGGGTCCTGCTACCACTGTTGGCGGCGCCATTTGTGGGCTTCCTGGCCGGCTTCCTGTTGATGGGGTTGCTCATGCTTACCTTCAGCGGGGCGACGCCACGCGTCAATCTTCTGTTTCGGCGATCCCAGATCGTCACAGCGGTCCTGCTGGCCATGTCGAATAGTGCCAACGATTCGCAGAAGTCGGCGGGAATCATCACGCTGGGATTGGTGCTGGCGGGCAAGGCTTCTGTCTTCGCGATCCCGCTGTGGGCGCTCGCGGCCTGTGCTGCGGCCATGGCCCTGGGCGCCTCACGCGGAGATTGGCGTCAGATCCGCAATCTTGGGGGCAGGATCTACCGCATCAGGCCGCTGAATGCCCTGGCTTCACAGGGCGCCGCAACCCTCGTGGTCTTTGCGGCCTCGGCTCTGGGATTTCCGGTCAGCACGTCGCACATCATCAGCACGTCGCTGATGGGGTCAGGCGCCTCCGAGCGGCTCAACAAGATCCGCTGGCACGTCGCCGCCGAAATGGCCACAGCCTGGATCTTGACGATCCCGGCCACGATGGCCGTATCGATGGGCATCTTCCTTGCATCCGCCGGCCTGCGAGTCCTGGGGGGGAACGTCTTGCTCCTGATGCCCAAGTAGTTCTCAGGGTGTAACCGGCAAGGCGCTGGCCAGCCGCCCCACTGCATCTGCCCGAAGCGAGAAACCGTCGGGGTTTTCGGCTGGCGCCGGGGGGCTGGGAAAGGCCGTCCGGCAGGAGTTTCCGCCGGGGGCCCGGAGCGCGACGAAATGCGAGCCATGATCTGTACGGTTGAGCCGGATCAGCAGGTCCGATCCTGAGGGGACTCGCCTCCGCTGCCAGTCTACTTCTTGCGGCCAAACTTGGCGGTCAAGAGATCGCTCAAAGTCGGCACGCCGATTTCCTGCAGCTCGTAGCGAACTCGCTGATAGGGTTTTGTGAGCTTGATGACGCGCGTCAAGTCGATGGGGGTGCCCACGATAACCAAGTCGACATCGGAGGCATTGATCGTCGCCTCCAGGTCCCGCATTTGCGCCCCGCCGTAGCCCATGGCAGGCAGGACCGGCCCAGTCTTGGGGTACTTTTCGAACGTGGCCGCAATCGACTTTACGGCAAAGGGCCTCGGATCGACGACCTCGGCCGCGCCAAACCGGCGTGCGGCCACATAGCCGGCGCCATAGGCCATCTCGCCGTGGGTGAGGGTCGGGCCGTCCTCCACGACCAACACGCGCTGGCCGCGAATGGCCGAGGGATCATCGACGAACAGCGGACTGGCAGCTTCCACCTGTATAGCTTTTGGATTCAAGCGGTGCAAATTCTCGCGCACGGCGATGACCTGCTCTGGATCCGCCGTGTCTACCTTGTTGATGACGAAAACATCCGCCAGGCGGGAATTGGTCTCGCCCGGGTAGTACCTGGACTCGTGGCCCGCCCGATGCGGATCGGCGACCACAATCTGGTAGTCAGGGGCATAGAACGGCGTATCGTTGTTCCCACCGTCCCAGAGGATGATGTCCACTTCCCTCTCGGCGGCGCGCAGGACCTTTTCGTAGTCCACGCCCGCAAACACCAGAATGCCATTGTCGATGTGCGGCTCATACTCTTCGCGCTCTTCAATGGAGGTCTCGTGTTCATCCAGGTCGTCGTAATCAGCAAATCGCTGCACCTCCTGGCGAATCAAGTTGCCGTAGGGCATGGGATGGCGGATGGCGGCTACTCTGTAGCCCAGGTCGCGAAGGATCAGGGATACTCGGCGTGTGGTCTGGCTCTTTCCAGATCCAGTGCGAACTGCGCAGATCGAAACCACAGGTCTGGTTGACTTGATCTGCGTGTTGCGCGTTCCCATGAGGCGGAAATCTGCGCCCAAGGCGTTGACCAGCGAGGCCTGGTGCATGACGTACTCATGCGGGACGTCCGAATAGGCAAAGACAACTTGCTCCGCAGCATGCTTGCGTATCAGTTCGGGCAGCTCATTTTCGGCGCGGATCGGAATGCCCCCAGGGTATAGATCGCCCGCCAACTCAGCCGGGAAGAGACGATCTTCAATATCCGGGATCTGCGTGGCCGTGAACGCCACCACTTCGTAATCCTTGTTGCCGCGGAAGAACGTATTGAAGTTGTGAAAATCCCGTCCTGCAGCGCCCATGATAATGGTCTTGACCGGCATTGGCTTCTCTCCTGATGCTTCGCTAGGGTCCACAAGGAGCGCGTCGCGCCGGTACCGGACGGATGGCAAAGTCCGAAGCAGCGCGGCGCACCTGATTGCGCACTCTACATGACTTCCGGTGCCTGGATGTCGAGCAGGCTCAGGGCGTTGGCCAGAGTCTGGCGGGTCGCCGCCACCAACCGAAGTCGAGAGGACCGCACGACTGTCAGGTCTGCTTGCAGCACTGGGGTGGCGTGATAGAAGGAGTGAAAGGCGTTGGCCAGGTCGTAGGCGTAGGTGGCCATGACCAAGGGGCGATACTCCCGGGCGGCGCGCTCGACGGACTCGGGGAAACGAGAGATGAGCTCCACGAGCTGCAGCTCGTGCGCATCCAATTCATAGTCAAAGGAAGCCTCCCCCGGCAGGTCACCCGCCTTCTTGAGGATGCTATTGGCGCGAACGTGCGCGTTCTGGATATAGGGGCCCGTGTGGCCCTCGAATGACAAGGCGGAGTCGATATCGAAGACCAGATCCCGTCCAATATCCACCGAGAGCATGGAATAGGCCATTGCCCCCAGGCCAATTTGCTGCGCCACAAGCTGGCGCTGCTCCTGGGACATGTCCGGGCTGCGTGCGGACTCGAGTGCCAGCACCCTGCGGATGGCTTCATCCAACACTACCTTGAAGAGAGCCACCTTGCCGTGCCGCGCCGACATGGCGCCATCCGGCAGTGTGACGAAGCCGTACCCCAAGTGAAAGCACTTCTCCGCCTGTGGAAATCCCCACAGGCGGAGGATCGCAAAGGCCTGCTGCAGGTGAAGCGCCTGGCGGCTGTCCACGACGTAGATGGACCGATCCACGTGATGGGTTTCGAACTTCTGCCTTGCCAGGGCCAGGTCCTTGGTGAGATAGAGCGTGGTGCCGTCAGAACGCAGGACCACATTGGTGCGGTACTTTTCCTTTTTCAAACCCAGCTTCTCGTCAATCCGGACGATCACCGGGCCGCCCTGCGGACGTTCATCGTCTGCAATGCCGCGCCGGACAAGCTCCTCCACGATCTGCTTGGCCGGCGCGTCCGCGTCTGACTCGAAGAACCATACATCCATCCTGACGTCCAGCAGGCGCAGGATGTCGTCAAGCTCGTCGAGGCTCCACTGACGCGTCTTGAGCCACAGCTCGCGGATGTACGGGTCGCCGGCGTCCCATCTGCGGTAGACCTCGCGTCGCTCGACTTCGTAGTTCTCGCGGCGCGTCTTCTCCTCGGCAGTCTCGCCCTCCCGCGATTCGAGCATTGCCGTGGCTTCAACATACAGCTTCAACAACCACTGACCCCGTTCGTGAATCCCCTGCGGTTCCTGCCCGCGAAAGAACTTGTCGTAGGCCCAGATCACCGTGATCACGCCGAGGCCGATGTCCCCGGGATAGGAGGCACGGATGGTGTCGAAGCCGGCGAACGCGACGATACGCGCCAAGGATTCGCCCAGGATCGTGTTGCGGTGGTGCCCCATGTGAAAGGAATGGTGAGTGTTGGGCTGAGCGTACTCCACCATCACCCGCTCGCCCTTGAACGCGCCGCGGCCGAAATCCGTGCGCGCGCTGAGTACCTGATCCACCACACGCTGCGCGTACTCCGAGGCCGTGAAGTAGAGGTTGAGATAGCCGTTTACGGCCTCGATGCGGTGAATGTGCGGGCCGCGGTCGATGGCCTGCTTGACGCGCTCAGCCAATTGCTGGGCGCGCTCCGCCACGGTGCCTTGGGCACCCGAGCGGGCTTGGCTGGCGGCAGCCGCAAAGAAGGATGTGGAGAACCCCCATTCTCCCGAGAACGGTATGGGCGTCCACTTGAGGTCCCCAAGAGGGATGTGCTCTCGTTGACAGAAATCCCGAATCTGGGGTTCAATGAACTGCCGTTCCGCCTCAAACATCGGCGGGATTATATCATTCGCACCGACAGGACCCTGCGCGGGGACCGCGCAGCTGCGGGCCAGGCAGGCAACACTGGTGCCCGGGGCACGCCTCACGAGCCCTGGCCTCGAGTGATCGGCAGCGCAGTGGAGCTTGATGCACCTTCAGCAGGAGGAGGCGCATGACGCGGTGGCGGTCGGGCTGCGCAAGGGGCGGGCACGCGCTCGCAAAACCGGAGAAGAACCCGGGATATGGCGCCCCTTTTCAGATTGGGGCGTTGCCAAGGCCGTCTCTGGGGCGGAATCCCGAATGCAGCCGGAAGGCGTGGACGCAGAAAGCGAGAGCAACTCCAAGTGCTCTCGCCGCAATCTGCAAGGTTGCCCCAGGGACCTACTTCTTGGTGGTCTTCTTGGCCGGTGTCTTCTTGGCGCTGGTCTTTGCGGCGGCCTTTTTGGGGGCGGCCTTGGGCTTGGCCTCGGCAACCGCGGTGGCCTGCTTGGCGGGTGTCGATGCGGACACCCGGGCCGTTTCCGCAGCGGGGGTGTCTATCGTTGCGGCGGGGCGTTGGCCAAGAGCGGAGAATCGTTTGATCAGCCGGCCCTTGCGACGCGCCGCATTGCGATGGTGGATTGCCCCTTTGCGAGCCGCCCGATCCAAGAGGCTCAGCGCCCGCGTCACCGCGGCCTGGGCATCCTGACCCCCGTCGATGGCGGTCAGTGCGACCTTGACGGCGCTGCGCGCGGCGCCGCGGAAATCGCGGTTACGCAGCCGCCGTTTTTCGTTCTGGCGGTTGCGCTTGATTTGTGATGGAATATTGGCCAAGGCTGTTCCTCCAACGATTACATGTTCACGAGCTCACAAATGCATCGGCTCTTTCGGTGCCCCGCGGTCGTGCCGCCGTGTGATGTCCGAGACGATCGATCAGCAAACCCGGCTTTTTGCCGGTACCCATTGTACATGAGCGCTTGGCGTTTGTCCAGAAGGATCCCGCGTGGGTGCTTGGCACTGCGCCGCGCGGGCAGAAGATCCAGAGTCCTGGCGGCCTAGCCGGCGGTAGGCGTGCTCGGTGGCAGGGGGGTGCGAGGTGTGCTGGTCGGCGGGCGGGTGGCCGTAGGGGTGACCAAGTTCACGCGCACATTGAGCGATTGACCTACAAAGATGGCATTGGCATCCGCCAGGTCGTTTGTTTCTACGATGTCTTCGACCGTACTGTTAAACAAACCAGCAATTCCTGCAAGCGAGTCACCGGATCTCACAACATAGCTCAGGACTGTGCCACGGCTGATGTTGGCGGGGATGGGAGTAGACGTGGGCAGCTCAAGATCTGGATTGGGGACGAAGATCTGCTGTCCGGGATAGACAATCTGGGTGGCGGGATCGATGCCCGTGCCTGTATCTTCGCTGAAGGGATTAAGCATCAAAATCAAAGGAATGCCGTCATCGCCCAGCGCGAATTTCTCAACGACAGCTGCAAGTGAATCGCCCTCCTGCACCGTGTAGACGAAGGGAGCCGAGGGAGTGGCGGTGGCAGTCAGGGTCGCTGTGGCAGTGATCGTGGGAGTCTCTGTGGGCGTTGAGGTAACCGTGGGCGTGTAGGTCTGAGTGGGGGTGGGAGTGTCCGTGGCAAACAGGGAACCCAGCGGTCGACTGGGTCCGGTAAGCCAGAGCACCAATAGGCCGATTCCCGCCACAATCAATAGGCCGGCGGTCCCATAGATGAAGACCACATTGCCCTGCTGCCGGCGACGCCTGTAGGACGCGATGACTTCACCTGTGGAGCCTCTGTTTTCCATGTCTCTGCCTCTTGCCCGCGACCTGTATGGCTACCCAAGGATTCTACTTGACTTGCGAGAATCGTGGGCATGGCGACTGCGACCAGTCGTGCAGCATCATGCTCTGCTGCTGCGCTTCTGGTGCCGGAGGTGCGCCTTGAGGAACTGGCCCGTATAGGACGCGGGTGTCTTCATGACCTCCTCGGGTGTGCCTGCTGCCACCAATTCCCCGCCTCGATCGCCTCCCTCGGGCCCCAAGTCGATCAGCCAGTCCGCAATCTTTATGATATCCAGGTTGTGCTCGATGATCAGAACGGAATTGCCTGCATCGACAAGCCGCTGCAACACGTCGATCAGCTTGTGCACGTCGGCCGCGTGCAGTCCCACCGAGGGCTCGTCCAGAACATAGAGAGTCCGGCCAGTGGCCCGCCGGGAAAGTTCCTTGGCGAGCTTGACACGCTGGGCCTCGCCGCCGCTGAGCGTGGTGGCAGGCTGACCAATGCGGATGTAGCCGAGCCCCACCTCCTGCAAAAGGGTGAGCTTGCTGAGCATTGCGGGGAAAGCCGAGAACTCCGCGCGGGCATGGTCCACGGTCATGTCCAGGACGTCGGCGATGCTGTGCCCCTTGAAATGCACCTGCAGCGTTTCCCGGTTGAAGCGTCTGCCGTGACAAACGTCGCATGGCACGTACACATCCGGAAGAAACTGCATCTCAAT
>DATIPW010000271.1:0-2104 GCA_035471605.1 Anaerolineales bacterium
AAGGCACAGCTGCACCTGACGGAGGCCGAATTTCAGGCACTGTTGAGTCAAGTGTACGGTGCCCTGGAGTCTTGCCTCGCAAACCAGCCAGCCAAAGATCGCAAGCGGCGCATCGTCTCGGTCTCGTTCATACCGACGACTTCGGTCACAAGTTAGCAGACAAACAGGGCGCTGCAGGCAGCGCCGTAGCCAAGCAATTGGACAAATTGGGGAGGCGAAATGCTATGCGCCAGGGTCTACCCGTGCGGGGCACTGTGTGGGCGGAAGTTCGGTATTTGTGCAGCATTGGCCTTTCGAGGTTGCCCTCCGCGTGCGGAGAGCAGACGCGCCGTTTTTTTGATCACTGGCGTGCCCAGCGGCGAAGGTGGAACCAGGGCTTGGCCAGACTGGCGCAAGACAAGCCTTGTGAAAAAACGAGCTATCGACATCCCCTTTTGACCGAAGATATGACATTTGTCCAGAATGATTAGTGATAAAATTCAGTAGTTGCGCCACGTAGCCGGCGTTAAAGTGAGCAGAACATTAATACGGCGGGGTGCAGAAATTCGCGTTCAAGGCTATCTGTATCGCGCAACGGGCTGCGTGAGAATTCGACCAACACAGGAGATGCACACAATGAGAGGTCGGAATCTTCCCATCGTTTTCGGAGCACTGATCTTGGCTGGATTTCTGCTCGCCGCGTGCGGGACGCCAGGCCCTCAGGGCCCGGCGGGACCTGCGGGGCCCCAAGGGGAACCGGGCCCCATGGCAGCCGCTGCAGACCTGACCTGCACGGAATGTCACAATGACACCACCCTCATCGTCTCCAAAGAGGCGCAGTTCCGAGAGTCTTCGGTTCATGGAACGGGCGAGGCCTTCATACGGGGTGAGTCCACTGCATGCGCCGGATGCCATGGAACCGAGGGTGCCAAGGCCCGCATCAACGCCGGGCTGCCGCCGCATGACCCATCGGTGGAGGGTGTGACCAACGTTTCACCGTTCGACTGCCGCACCTGCCACAACATTCACACCACATACACCGGCGAGGACTGGTCCCTTACCGGAGGTGGCAATCCGGTTACGCTCGAGTATTCGGATGGGACCTATGACGGCGGTGAGGGCAATCTGTGCGCCGAGTGCCATCAGGTGCGCAATCCCCTGCCTGAGGTGGCGGACGGAAACGTCTCGATCACGTCATATCGCTACGGTCCCCACTATGGCATACCCGCCCCGATGTTGATGGGCGTGGGTGGCTTTGGCTTGAGTGGCGATCCCAGCGGCCACTACTCGGCCGTTGAGGACACGTGCGTGGGCTGCCACATGGGCGAGAACCGGAACCACACCTACGCGCCGACGGTGGATCGCTGCGTGGCATGCCATGCTGATGCGACGGACTTCGATATCAATGGAGTCCAGACCGAGGTGGAAGGCCTGCTCGAAGAGCTGCACACCGCCTTCTTGGACAAGAAGCTCCTGAACCCGGAAAACGATCTTTGGGGGATCTGGGATGGATCGGCATTCGTCAATCCCTCGGCGGATGCGCCTCTGGTTGTCTCTGAGTCGTTGGCCCAGGCGATGTGGAACTACAAGTTCGTGGTGTACGACAAGAGCAATGGCGCCCACAACGCAGCCTACACCAAGGCCCTTCTGGAGGCAGCTCTGGAGGAAGTGAATAACTACATCCCGTAATAGGCCAATCTCCATCGCAGCGCCTTGGTGCCCTCCCCCGTCGAGTGGGGGCCGGCGCTGCGGGTCAAGCTGTACGCAAAAGGGCGCTCTCCTCACGGAGAGCGCCCTTATTTCGTTCCCAGCATGGAAACCCAAACCGACAGATGGCGGCGGTGGCGGGCGAAACTGCGCTCGGCGGCCGTGGTGTCACAACATTCTTCTTGCTCCTGAAAAAGGGCGCTGAGCCCGGCCAATTCCGAGGAATTAGGCTAAAATAGCCCCTTCGTTCAGGAGGATTGAATGTCGACGAAAGCGCAGAAAAGCACGATCACCTGTGACCTCGAGGGGCGGATCGAGACCTTTAACAAGGGTGCGGAGTCGATCTTTGGCTACGCGGCGGCAGAGGTCATTGGACGCAAGCGGGTATCGCTGTTTTCTCCCGGATTGGTGGTCCTCG
>DATIPW010000272.1:0-4557 GCA_035471605.1 Anaerolineales bacterium
CAAGTGTCTACGCGCGCACGAAACACGCTGCAGAATGCGAAGTCCTGAATGCACACCCGCACGCGGTCGTTGCGCGCGTCAACTTCTATGGTTGGTCCCTTTCAGGAAGACGTAGTCTGGCCGAGTTCTTTGTGCACAGCCTGCTGGCCGGGGAACGCGTTCAGGGCTTCACGGATGTGATCTTCTGCCCAATGCTTGTGGACGACCTGGGGCAAACCCTCCTGCAAATGCTTGAATCAAACTTGGCTGGTCTCTTTCACGCAGTCGGTCCGCAGCCCATGTCCAAGTACGAATTCGGCTTGGCGCTCGCGCGCAAGTTTGGGCTCGACGATGTCCTGATCGCGCCCGACTCCGTCGAGATGGCGGGGTTGCCGGCACCACGAGCGCACAACCTCAATCTGTCCGTCCACAAGCTCTCAACAGCCTTGGGGGCTCCGCTACCCGACTTTTCCACAGGACTGGACACATTCTTTGCACAGTTTGCGCAAGGCTATCCACAGAGAATCAGAAGTTATCAACAGGTTTCTGCGGGCAGCCCTGCCGTGGAGCCTCCTGCGGGAACCCTTTAAGTTTGAATGCGAGCAGAGGTGAGATGGAATTTCGAATTGGGAAACGCCCCGTTGGCTTTCAGCATCCCACGTACTTCATTGCGGATATCGCGGCCAATCACGACGGCGATCTGGAGCGTGCTAAGCAGCTTATCAAACTGGCGCAACAAGCCGGTGCCGACGCGGCGAAGTTTCAAAACTTCCGCGCTCCCAAGATCGTATCCGAATACGGATTCGGGCACATGGACTCCCAGGTTTCGCATCAGGCATCCTGGAAGCGATCCGTGTTCGAGGTCTACCAGGGGGCCTCTCTACCTTTCGAGTGGACCCCGATCCTGAAGGCCGAGTGTGACGCCGTAGGGATCGAATACTTTACATCACCTTATGACTATGAGGCAATTGAGCATGTTGCCCCGTTTGTGCCGGCGTTCAAGATTGGCTCCGGAGAGATCGATTGGCTCGAGGCTCTTGAACACATGGCGAGCAAGGGAAAGCCTATCCTGCTGGCCACCGGAGCGTCGGATATTGCCGATGTCCAGCGCGCGGTGCATGCGATTCTGAGGGTCAATTCAGATCTCGTCCTGATGCAGTGCAACACCAATTATACGGCGAGCGCCGAGAATTTTGACCACATCCATCTCAATGTATTGAAAACTTACGCGGTGATGTTCCCGAATGTTGTCCTCGGTCTATCTGACCACACACACGGGAATGCCACCGTTCTTGGCGCTGTCGCCATGGGAGCGCGGGTGGTGGAGCGGCACTTCACAGATGACAATGGGCGTGAGGGACCAGATCACAAGTTCGCGTTGAATCCAGTCGACTGGGCCCACATGGTCGAGGAGACCCGCCAATTGGAGCGCGCCCTTGGTTCTTCCGATAAGTTCATTGCTGGCAACGAGCAGGAAACCAAGACCGTGCAACGCCGATGCCTGCGGGCAGCTCGCAACATTCGGGCGGATGAGGTCCTGGATCGCGGCATGATTGATGTTCTGCGACCGGCGACGCCGGGGGCCATCCGACCTGACGAGCTCCAGGCGGCGATCGGCTGCCGGGTGCTGAGGCAGATAAGGATGGGACAGGAGTTGCGCTGGACCGATCTTGGGGCCTGAGCGCTCTGCGCCCGCAGGCATACACTATGAAGGTGCTCTACTTCTCAGGTGACTACGGACCACATGACCATCGATTTTTGGCAGCATTGGCGCGGACACCGCACGAGGTCTACTTCCTGCGGTTGGCGCGCTCGCCCCGCCAAACCGAGAATCGGCCAATACCTATGGGAATCCGGCAGGTGCCTTGGGCCGGCGGGCAGCGGCCCTTTAGGTGGCACCATGCCATGCTGCTCCTGCGAGATCTGAAGCGCGTCATCAAGGAACTGAAGCCTGATCTCATTCATGCCGGCCCCATACAGACCTGTGCGTTCTTGGCAGTCCTATCAGGGTTTTACCCGGTGTTGACGATGTCCTGGGGATTTGACTTGATGCGGGACGCATACCGGAACGCATGCTGGCGCTGGATAACCAGCTATACCCTGCGACGGAGTGCCTACTTCGTGAGCGACGCCCGCGTCACGCGGGCCCGCGCAGTAGCGTTTGGCATGCCTTCTGATCGAACCGCTGTCTTTGCATGGGGCGTGGACCTGCAGCGGTTCCGCCCCAGACGCGTTCCGACCCTGAGACAGGGTCGGAAAGAAGCTCAGGGTCGGGGGCGTTCTCGCCCCCGCCAGCGCCCCCGCGCCTCTCGACAGTTCGTGCTGCTGTGCAACCGCAGTTGGGAAGCGTCGTATGGCGTGGATGTGCTTGCCAGGGCGTTTGTCATGGCTGCTCACACGCGTTCGGATCTTGTGTTGCTTCTCCTGGGCGATGGTTCCCAGAGGGACGCGATCCGTCAGATCTTTGAGCAGGGCCATCAGAAACATCGGGTGGAGTTTGGCGGGCAGGTGCGGCAGGCGGACCTGCCTCGATGGTACCATCGAGCGAACCTGTATATTTCGCCTTCTCATGTCGATGGGTCATCGGTTTCTCTCATGGAAGCGCTGGCTTGCGGGACTCCCGTGCTGGTCTCTGATATTCCTGGCAACAAGGAGTGGATCCGGGAGGGTAACAACGGTTGGCTTTTTCGCGATGGCGATGCGCGGCATCTGGCAGAGAAGATCCTGAGAATCGCCGGCCGCAGGTCTGCCCTGCGGCCTATCGGCCGCGCTGCTCGCCGAACCGCGGAGGAGCGTGCGGACTGGAAGAGAAATTTCCAGGCCCTGCTCCAGTCCTATGAGAGGGCGGTGACCATGGCTCCGCGACCAGGCATATGAACGACGTGCCGTTGTGTGCGCCCGTGGTGTCTTTGAGCGCAGTGGCGGTCTCTTGTGGTGCGAGTACGGCCCGTCTGCATCCCGAGATCACCCCTGACAGGTTTGGAGCGGCTCGTATGTCGCCACGCCAGAGCTCGGTGTGCTCTGATGGCAAGGGCAATCTTGCTGTTGGCGAAAGGGGTCACAGACGGCGCTGCGACCGACTGGCTGGGATAAAAGGCTGCTGAAAGTGTCGATTCTTGGTTGGTTGGGGTGTTCGCAAGCTCAATGAGCCAGACCGCGGTCGCAATCATCCAGGCGCGCATGGCCTCCAGCAGGTTGCCTGGCAAAGTCCTCATGGATATCGAAGGAGTTCCCATGCTTGGGCGCGTTTATCAGCGGACGCGGCGCGCCAGGATCCCCAAGAACGTGATCGTCGCAACAAGTACCGAATCCTCCGACGACTCCATTGTGGACTACTGCCGCCTGGCCGGGATTCCCTGCTCCCGAGGCAGCCATTATGACGTGCTTGACCGGTACCATGCAGCTGCCCGTGAAACGGGCGCCGACATAGTGATCCGGATAACCGCGGATTGTCCGTTGATGGATCCTGCCCTGATCGACACCTGCATCGGCGTCATGCTGGGGGAGGCAGGTGCGCGCGAGCCGAGTTTGAGCTTGGGGGGGCCCTCTTTCCCGGATTTTGACTTCGTCGCCACCCGATTGCCGCCTCCTTGGAAGCGGACGTATCCAATTGGGTTGGATATTGAAGTCTGCACTTGGGAGGCCTTGGAGCAGGCGTGGCGCGAGGCCCGGGTGCCGGAGGATCGCGAGCACGTGATGCCCTACTTGTATCGAGGAGTGAACCTAGGGGAAGGCGCGGGCCAAGTGTCCACCGGTATCTCTGATCACGGGCTGCGCATAGCCATACTCAGCTGTGATGAAGATCTTGGATCGCAGCGGTGGACCGTCGACACACATGCCGATTTGGAACTGGTGCGGCGAATATACGGCGCTTTTGGCACGTCGGAAGAGTTTTCTTGGCTGGACGTCCTTCGCTTGTTGCGCTCGCGGCCTGACCTGGTAGCGATCAATGCCGGGACGAAGCACAAGACCCTGGGCGATGTGGACGCGCGGGCGGCCGAAGGCGGGCCTCGATGAGTGGGTTTACTCTGTTCACTGCCCCGAAGCCGTTCACAGATCCGCGTATAGCCCTGATTCAGTCCAATGCCATGGAGTCTTGGTCGCGGCTACGAGGTGTCAGGGTCCTGCTGATGGGAAAGTCGGAGGGCCTGGGGGAAATGGCACGGCGTGTTGGCGCCACTCACATTCCCACGGTGGCGCTGAATCACTGGGGGACCCCGCTTGTTTCGTCGATGATCGAATTGGCGCGGCTGCACGGCGGAGGCGGCCCACTTTGCCTTGTCAATGCTGACATGATCGTCATGCAAGACTTTCTCGATACTGGGCTCAGGGTGGCCTCCATGGTGAAGGACTTTCTTATGGTGGGGCAGCGATGGGACGTATCGGTGGAGAGGCCCTTGGACTTCTCGACTGGCTGGGAGGACCGATTTCGATTCTCTGTTCGGCAAAGGGGAGAACTCCATCGACCCGCGGGAAGCGACTTCTTTGTTTTTCCGCGTCATTTGTTCCTGGATGTCCCGGATTTCGCGATCGGCAGGGCAGGATGGGACAACTGGATGATCTATGCCGCACGGCGCA
>DATIPW010000273.1:0-4243 GCA_035471605.1 Anaerolineales bacterium
CCCACCGAATCCAGCAGCTCGTCGATGCGCATGACCTGATCCAGGTCAAGCTTCTTGAGCCTGAGCCGGTTCGGGGCATGGCCGCCGCGGTCTTCTGCCTCGCCGCTCATGTTCCCTCCCAAGGCCTGGCCATGCCACATCTCAGACCAGGATCGCTGCCTAACGCACAACCGGCTTCCGGGATTCTTGCACCCATGCCGAAGCCAGCTTTGGTGGCACCTTTCGTCGCTGGTCGACCCGGACTCTGTCCCTGACCTGCGACGTGTGCCGCGATTGGGCGGAATATACAGCCCGGGCCTCCGGGCCGCAATGGTCAAGCACCTGTTCGGCATAGACATTTGTACTGCCCTGCCGTCGCGGGCTTGCCCTGCTCCTCTTTTCCTGTTATGCTCCGCCGGCAACCGGCTGTGGAGCGCACAAAGGGCAAGGTCCGCGTCGCCATCCTGGACGATCATCAGGGTATCGTGGACGGGTACGTCTACCGCCTGGGGGAGCATCCGCGCATCCAGGTTGTGGCCAGCGCTGCGTACGGGGAAGAGCTGCCGGCACTCCTGCACCGCAGCGGCGTGGTGCATGTGCTGATACTGGATCTCGGCGTGCCCACCTCGCAGGTCAATCCCAGCCCCTTTCCCGCCCTGCACGCCATCCCTGCCTTGCTGCAGAAACACCCCCATCTCCACATTCTGGTCGTCAGCATGTACGCCGATCCCGGCGTGATCCGCGGCGTCGTGGGCGCCGGGGTCAGTGGATACATACTCAAGGAAGACTACAGCCTGGTGCGTGACCTGGCGAGCGCTGTCATGTCGGTTGCAGACGGAGGCATTTGCTTCAGCGCCAGGGCGCACGAGGCGCTCCTGGCAGGCCAGCACGGATCGGCCCGGCATCGCCTCAGCCCCCGGCAGCTGCAGGCACTGTCCTTGTGTGCCGCCTATCCGGATATGAAAACAGAAGAGTTTGCGCGCATGATGCAAGTCGGCCACTCGACGGTGCGCAATCTACTTTCCAGTGCCTATGTCCGGCTTGAGGTGCGCACGCGCGCCGCTGCCGTGGAAAAAGCCCGCCTGCTCGGGCTGATCACGCCGACCTCCGCCTCGCTTCCCTCCTGAAAGCTGTGCGGCGCGTCCCTCGCTTCATCCCAAGGGCATTCCCAACTCAGAAAAACGATATGCGCTTCAGCATGCGGCCCTGTGTGATGCTTGCCGAGGAGCGCGCGATCACGCGCGCCCGGCTCGTGGCTCGCCCCGTAGACTCCCCCCCCACGCGGCGCGGTGAGCGCCGGGGCATTTCCGGGAGATAGCCTACGCAAACACGAGCCGCGGGCAATGCAATCAGCCTGGAGAAGGTCCTGCCCTGGGCCGTCCTCGGGATTCTTCTGGCCTACACCTACGCCTTGTTCTTCGAGCGGCCCTATGCCGGGTTTAGCTGGGACACGCAGGGGCGCGTGGTGCACGTCGACGTTCAAGCCAGCCTGAGAAGCCCGAGAATCCTTCTGGGGGACCAGCTGGTGAAAGTGGGCCCCGTCAGCTGGGAGCAGTTCCGGGCCGACTATGGCCTGCAGCTGTTCCGCGGCGCGCGGGCCGGTGAAAGCATCCCCGTCGTGGTCGAACGCGGCGGCCAGCAGGTGGCGCTCGACTGGATCTATCCGGGCAGGAACCTTCCCGAATTCTTTGATCAGCTCCTGAGCGTGGTTTGGTATGGCTTGTTCTTCTGGGTGATCGGCACCGACTGCCTGGTCAATGTGCGCCCAAAAGGCCCCTTGCGCTCGCTGGGGGTGGCCTCCAACTACCTGACAGCGACATGGTTGATCATGCTTGCCAACGTGGCGGCGTACCACATCTGGTACGGCCCGTACGTGCTGCGATTCGCTGCGTGGATGTCAGCACCCTGCTATGTTCTGTTCCACTGGCATTGGCCCAGGCCGCTCGGTCGCCTGCCGCGGCTCACCGTGGCGCTTGCCTTCGTGAGCGCAGCTCTCCTCGCGGCGGCAGATTGCCTCCGCTGGCTGCCGGAGGTGGCGCACCTTTGGGCTCTGGGCGCGACCTGTGGCGCGATCCTGGTGCTGCTGGCGGCGCACGCGATCAGGTCGCCTGCAGATCGGGCCGCGCTCAGCCGACTCTTGGGCCTGATTGTGCTCGGCGCGCTGCCATTGCTGGCCCTGCCATTGCTGAACCAGGTCCTGGAGGTGCATCAGAGTCGATTCGTGGGGCTGGTTGGGCTTCCCCTCGTGGGTACCGGTTACTTTGCGACGATATTTCGAAACCAGCTTGGCAGCCTGCAATGGCGCGCCCACCGCGTTGTGACCGTCTATTCCTTCGTGACGGTTTTGAGCTTGCTGATGCTGCCGGTGCTGGTATTGGTTGGTGCCCGGCACACCACCCCAGCCATCACCGTTGTCTTCGCCGGACTGGCCGGGTTGATTGCCACGCTGGTCACGCTGGCGGCGTATCCGCCGTTTCAATCGTTCATCGAGCGACGACTGCTGGGCCTTCGGCATGGCTCCCGGGAGCTGTTGGCCCGGCATGCATGGCAGGTTGCAGCCAGTGGATCGGAGCCCGCGCTCAACGCCCTGCTCCGGGATGAGATCCTGCCCAGCTTGCTGGTTTGGAAGTTCGCCTATGTGCAGGTCGAAGAGGGAAAGACGCGCAATGTCCTCCTGGAAGGCGTTTCAGAGGAGGAAGTCCCCGTGGGCCAGGAGGTACAAGATCTGGTCGAGGCTAGCGAAGCACGCGCCGGTCAGCCCGCCAAGCCGCCAAGTTCGGCGTTTTCATGGATCGACCTGGTGGTCCCGCTGCGGCTTGAGAATCGGCTGAGGGGCGTCTGGCTGCTGGGGCGGGGACACGACCAGGCGGGCTTCGCGCGCGGCGAAATTGCCTTGATCCGGTCTCTGGCGGCCCAGTCCGCGGTGGGTCGCAGTAACGTCTTGCAGGCAGAACGCCTGCGTGCCCTGTACCAGGCCAACGTGACGCGCAACGAGGAAGAGCGCCTGCAATTGGCCCGCGAACTGCATGACCAGGTGCTCAACCAGATGAGCGCACTGATGATTGGCAGGCATGCGCCGCAGGTCAGTTCCGGTTTTCAACAGGGGTATCAATCTGTGGTTGACCAATTGCGAGACGTGATCGCCGGGCTGCGACCTGCCATGCTTTCCCACGGCCTGATGGCCGCGCTGCAGGCCCTTTCGGAACGGTCGCCGGGGGCAGCCGATGGCGGAGCGCCGGTGCAGCTTGAATGGCTCGTGGCGGATGTACGCTACCCGCCGGAGGTCGAGCTGCACCTCTACCGCATCCTGGAGGAGAGCCTGGCCAATGCCCTGAGGCATGCGCATGCAAGAAGGATCTGGATCCGCGCCCAGGGCGACGCCGCACAGGCGGTGTTCGTGGTTGAGGATAACGGGCAGGGTTTTGCCCTGGCCGACGGCGGCGGACTGGAAAGCCTGGTGGCGAAAAAGCACTTTGGGCTGGCAGGCCTGCTGGAGCGGGGGAACCTGATCGGCGCGGCGGTGAAGATCGAATCAACCCCCGGGTTCGGGACGCGGATTCAAGTGAGCTGGCCTTCCGGGCCGAGCTGATTTCGCCGGCGGCCGGGCACCGCTGGCAATCCACGGCAGCACACCGTGCCTGCCACGAGGAAACCTCCCATCGTGTCTTGGATAAACCGGAGATAGGGGCTCTGCTTGCGCGGCCTGGCGATGCTTGTCCGCCAGATCTGGAGCCGCGTGGGACGGAAGAGGAGCACTGGACCCGCCATGGCCAGCAGCCACCCGGGCAGCGTGAGCTCCCGGAAAAATCACTCAAAAACTTGACAGTTTGGACACTTTGGTCCTTGACTCTAGACCATATGTTTCGTACGATTCCGGCAGCGCGCCTTCCCAAGGAGCTGTCATGCACACCCCCCCTTTCAGCACCCCGAATAGACCTTGCGCCAGGGAGGCCCGATGAGCACCGAAGCCATCCGGGCCGTCTGGAAGATGGACCTCCCGCCCTCCGAGAAATTTGTGCTCGAGGCCTACGCCGACCACGCCGACCGCACGGGCGGATCGATCTTTCCGTCGCTTGCCATGCTCACCAGGAAGACGGGGCTCAGCCGGCGCTCGCTACAGCTGCTGTCTAGGAAGCTGCAGGCGGTCGGCGTCCTGGCGCCGGATGGCGCAGGACCGCGCGGAACCCGCCGCTGGCGCATCCAGCTGGACTGGGCTGCCCCGGGCGCAGCGCCGCAAGGCGGCAAAAGCGATTCCCGGTGGCAG
>DATIPW010000274.1:0-2273 GCA_035471605.1 Anaerolineales bacterium
AACTCATCCGTGCCCCAACTGGAGGTATTATGGGAGTGCGGAGTAAAAGCCGGGAGAGGCCGATCAAGCAGAGCAACTTTCCACTCGCCGTTCGTCACTTCGAAGGAACACCTACCTATTTTGATTGGGCCTTCCAATATCCCAACCCATCCATGGCAGCGGGAGCTGGATCCGTTGTGACGTCGGGACCAGGACAACCAGGCATAACGACTCCACCGATGGGCCAAGGAGAAGGGGGGGCTCCCGATTCTGTCCCCGCGGAGGAATCATTGGATGTGCAAGACCAAGGCATAGATTCCATCGACTCGCTTCCAATGCCGGACGTCGATGTGCCACCAGAGACAGTTCCGTAGGCTAGAGGCCGTCTTTCACCAGGCAAGCGATCATCTGTCCAGCAGTACTCCCCTATTCTCCGGCTAAGCATGGGACGGGACGAGTCCTCGATCGTGTTCGGCCACCTGAGGGGCGGCACTCCGTATGGCCTCCGCATTGCTTGAGGAATCACCCTGTGGGTGAACGGAACACCAAGGAGGAAGTTGATGTCTGAGACGCCGTCTACGAACGCCCGACGGCCGTTCGACATTGATGACCAGATTGATCCAACGCTCATCACCGCGCACGCGGGGGTGCCGTTGGTGATTGAACTGTTTCGCCGCCTGGGGGTGGCACAGGTCGTCAATGAGCAGGTTCGGATCAACCAGCGGCAGCGCGGCTTGACGGCGGCGCAGTTGGTGGAGCCGCTCATGGCGCTGTGGGCTGCCGGTGGGGATCGCTGCCAGGACCTGCAGACCGTGCGAGCTGACGCGGCGCTGGCCGCCTTGTTGGGCTATGAGCTGCCCGCGGCCACCACGATGCGGGACTTTCTGGAGGGATTTCATGTCGAGGATCCTCCGTTGCTGCGCGTGGGTGGGAAGGCCGCCATCCCCGAAGAGTCGGCCCCCCTGGTGGGGCTAAGCCGAGCGAACCAGCGCATGCTCAGCGCGGTGCAGCAGCCAGTGCCGCAACGGACCGCCACGCTGGATGTGGATGCCACGATTCTGGAAACCCACAAGCACACAGCGGCCATGACCTACGAAGGCGCGCGAGGCTATCAACCCGTGGGGGTCGTCTGGGCCGAACAGGACCTGATTGTCCACGATGAATTTCGCGACGGCCACGTCCCGGCCGGCTGTGGCAATGCGCGGATTCTGGCGCGCACCGTGGCCGCCTTGCCTGCGGGGGTGGAGCAGATCTTCGTCCGGGGTGATAGTGCGTTGTATGAGCAGGACGTGTTGGCCTGGTGTGAGCAGCCATCCTGTGGCATTGGCACTGCGATCAGTGCGGATATGAGTCCGCCACTGCGGGCCGAGATCACGCGGCTGCCGGAGACCGCCTGGCAACTCGATCGCGCCGAGCCCGACGCGATCCGCGAGTGGGCCGAGGTGCCCTACGTGCCCGACGACAGCGACCATCGGAAAGATCGGCCCTGGGTGCGGCGGTATCTGGCTCTTCGAGTCCGTCGACGCCAAGGCGAGCTGTTTGCCGATGGCAGCACCGTGAAACACTTTGCCATCGTGACCAACCGCAAGGGGGACGGCCTCACCCTGATCCGTTGGCATCGGGAGAAGGCCGGCACGGTCGAACACGTGCATCACGTGCTCAAGAATGAGTTGGCCGCGACGGTGCTGCCGAGCGGAAAGTTTGGGGCCAACGCGGCGTGGTTCCGGCTCAACGTCCTGACCTATAACCTGCTCAGCGCATTCAAGCGCGTGGCCTTACCCGGAGATGTGTCCGAGGCGCGCCCGAAGCGATTGCGGTTTCTGGTGTTCAACACGGTCGGGAAGGTCGTGCAGCATGCGCGACGCACGCTGTTACGGCTCACCACGGCCGCGCAGCAAGCCCTCGTGGCCCTGGCGCGCAGCAAAATCCTGGCACTGAACCCGACTTAGCCGGAAAATAGGGAAGGGCTGCAATCCTTGACGATCAACCATTCCTTCTCTAGACTCCCTAAATTAGCTCTGGCCAAGGATTTGAGATGCGCTGGTCGCCGTCGGTTTGCATAGGCGTGTTGCTGGCTACCTCAGCGCTTCCACCTCAGGTATCAGCGACAGAATTTGTCATTTCCGGTCCTCGTGCCATGGGCATGGGTGGAGCCGGAGTTGCCGTCACAACCAACGCGCTCGCGACCTACTGGAATCCAGCCGGATTGGCCATGACCCAGACCGTCGATATCCGCGCGCAGGGAGGAGGCCTGGCGATCGATCGCCTCGGGATGGGCGACGCCCTTCATGATC
>DATIPW010000275.1:0-4698 GCA_035471605.1 Anaerolineales bacterium
CGTGGACCAGGCCACCGCTGCCGGCTACACCCTGGTGCTGCACGTTGCCCTGTGGCTGCCCATCACGCTCCTCGGGGCGTATTTCCTCGCCCGCGAGGGAGTCCACTGGAGCGACAGCCTGCGCTCGCAGGCCAGCGACGCCCCCGGCGGACCCGCTTGAGACAGACACCTCCCCAACCACGAAAGGGAACATCCGGCGCATGATTCCTTGCCCAGGACGGCCGCAGGCGCGAGGCCCGCAGGCATGAGGATCACCATCATCGGCGCGGGCTTCGGGGGTATGGCCGCAGCCTATGATCTGCAGCGCGCCGGCCACCAGGTGACCCTGCTGGATGCCGCCGACTTCGTCGGAGGCCTGGCCAGCGGCTTCCGGGAGCCGCATTGGGACTGGTCCGTGGAGAAGTTCTATCATCACTGGTTCCAGTCGGATCGATCAATGCTCGGATTGATCCGCGAGCTGGGCTGGCAGGATCAGGTTCGGTTTCCCAGGCCCTACACAGTGCTTCTGCATGACGGCCGCTGGTTTCCTTTTGATTCGGTCCCGCGCGCGCTGCTATTTCCCGGCCTGGGGTTCGGCCCTGACAAGGTGCGTTTTGGCCTGGTGGGCCTCTTCCTGCGCCTGACCAACAACTGGAAGGCGCTCGAGCGCTTCACGGCCGACGAGTGGATGACGCGCTGGGCCGGCCGCCGCGTCTACGAGAAGATGTGGAAGCCGCTCTTGGTCGGCAAGTTCGGACCCCACTTCCACGAGGTCAACATGGCCTGGATGTGGGCCCGCCTGAAGGCCCGCAGCACACGGCTCGGCACATTTGAAGGGGGTTTTCAGGCCTTCGCCGACAAGTTCGCCCAGCGCCTGCGCGAGATCGGCGTGGACCTGCGCCTCGGCGTCCAGGTCCGTTCGATCCACCGCGATCCTCAGGGCACTCTGCAGGTTGCAGCCGACGGCGAACACGTCTTTACCTGCGACAAGGTGCTGGTCACCACCTCGCCTGCTCTGCTCGCGCGTCTTTGCCCCAATCTGCCCGAGGGCTATCTCAAAGGACTTCTGGAACTGCGCTCCATGGGCGCGGTCGTCATGGTGCTGGCCCTGGGGCAGCCTCTCTCCCCGCAGGGTTACTACTGGTTCAATCTGCCAAAGGAAGCAGGCTACCCCTTCCTGGCACTCGTTGAGCACAGTAACTTCGTCCCGCCGGAAAAATTCGGCGGCGACCACATCCTCTACGCGGGTGACTACCTGGAAGCCGGTCACGAGTACTTCTCGCTCAGCGACGAGCAGCTGATCGAACGCTTCACACCGGCATTCAAGAAATTCAATCCCGCCTTCGATCGCAGCTGGATCAGGAAGGCCTGGGTCTTCCGCACCCACTATGCCCAGCCCGTACCGTTGGTCAATCACTCCACGCATATCCCGCCGATCCGCACACCCCTGCCGGGGCTGTACTTCGCTTCCATGAGCCAGGTCTATCCGTGGGATCGTGGCACAAACTTTGCCGTGGAGATCGGCCGCCGCGCCGCCCGCCTCATGCTCGCCGAGGCCTAGCCCTCCTTGCCCTCAGGCCCACGGCCCGGTCCTGTGGATGAGCCCGGCCCAGCGGGCCACTCGCGGCCGGCGCCGCCCATCACGCCGCCGGCTTCTGATCCAACGCTCATGAAATTCTATGCAATCCTCGGTTGACCGGGCGGCGTGCTCGTCAGACAATCGGCCACACTATCGAGGCAGGGCCCAACCACATGTCAGATCGATGGCAGTCGGCATCCAAGTCCAGGATCCCCAGGAAGTCAACCCTCTTTGAGCACATTGTGCCCGCCTCGCTGCTTATCCTCGCTTTTGTCACCGTCGTGCTGATCTTTTTTGCCCTGGGCGTGCTGACCGGGATCGTGCGCTTCTAGTCACCTGGAACCCATTCCAGGCATCCTGCTTCGACGAGAGGTACAGGTGTCCCTCAACAACCTTCTCCCGTTTCTTTCTACCGCCATTATGGTCGGCTTTACCCTGTGGGTGTTGCAGCGCTACCGGGCACGCCGCGCGCCGCATTTTCTCTTCTGGGGGCTGGGCCTGGCGTTCTTCGGCGCCGGCAGTTTTGCCGAGGCCTATCTGGCGCTGGCCTGGAACCGCTGGGTATTCTTCGTCTGGTACCTGTTCGGGGCCGCTCTGAATGCCGCCTGGATCGGTCACGGTACTCTGCTGCTCCTGGTGCGCAAGCGCTGGGTCAATCTCGTCACCGCCCTCTTGGTGATCGGGAGCCTGGTCGCGGCCTACATGATGCTGCAGGTGATGCCGCGGCTGGACGAAGCTGTCTTCACCACCTCCAGGCCCATCAGCGAACAGTACGGCACCAAGGCACTGGATCCGGGCCAGGCGGCTCCCGCCGGGGCGCAGACCCTGGCCGCCACTTATCGCGGCGAGCCGGTGACTGCGGTGCGCGGTGTCCTGCCCCTGGGAGCCCCCGTCCGCCTCACCACGCCGTTCTTCAACATCTACGGCCTCCTGACCCTGGTCGGCGGCGCCATCTACTCTGCCTACCTGTTCTGGCGCAAACGAGTCCTGCCCAACCGGGTCATTGGCAACATCCTGATTGCCGCTGGCGCGCTGCTCATCGGTACGGCCAGCACACTCACCCGCCTGGGCTACGGCCAGTTTCTGTACCTGGGCGAATTGCTTTCCGCGATCCTCATGTTCGCGGGATTCCGGGTCGCCGCCCGGCCCCAGCCCGATGAGCTTCCGGCGGCTGTGCCGGTGCCCGGCGACTAGGCCTCCCGTGTTCCGAGGACGAGCTGCCCTATGGGCAGCTCGTCTTGCTTTAATACGACCTTGAATCGTTCCCCGGCACCCCACGTTCCGGAACGCGTGTACAATCAGCACACGTACGTTCCCAGCAGTGACGCCTAGGCGCCACTCCCTCTACCTCAAAGGAGCCCCCCATGTTCCACACCCTCATCATCGTAGGCAACGTAGGCCGCGATCCCGAGATGCGCTACACGCCTTCGGGCCAGGCCGTCACCTCATTCTCGGTGGCGTCCAACCGCCGCTACACCTCATCCAACGGCGAACAGGTGAACGAGACCATCTGGTTCCGTGTCTCGGCCTGGGGCAAACAGGCTGAGATCTGCAACCAGTTCCTCAAGAAGGGCAGCCGGGTGCTCGTCGAAGGGCGCCTCACGCCGGACAAGACCACCGGCGGCCCCCGCATCTGGCAAAGACAGGACGGCACCTCGGCCTCGAGCTTCGAGGTCACGGCGCAAACCGTCCGCTTCCTGACGACACGCGGCGAGAGCGAGGGCGGTGGCGCGGCCGGCGAAGGCAGCGACATGGCCGTTGCGCCCGCCGAGGATGACATCCCCTTCTAGGTGGCGCGGGCTGAGCCGGCGGGGATGCCAGAGCACACGCTTCCCCCAGCCCCTCGCGACCGCATGCCCATCGGATCCGCAACCATGGCTTCCACACCCAAAACGCCCATCTCCCCTACCTTGGATATCCCGCAGGGCCTGGACACCGTCTACTGCAACCTTGCGCGCATTTCACATTCCCCGGCCGACATCGTGATCGACTTTGCCCATCTGCTGCCGGCCGATACAACGGCCCGGGTGAAAGCTCGCGTCCTGATGTCGCCGCTCTCGGCCAAGCTCCTGCTGCGCGCCCTCACCGAGAACCTGTCGCGCTACGAGGCGGCCTTCGGCGAGATCCACGTCCCGGTCAACACCTCCCTGGCCGAGCACCTCTTTCGGCCGCATCACCCCCCTGACGATTCCAAGAGCTAGGCCCGGCGAGTTTCCCCATGCACAAGCTCGAAGGCATTGCCGACAAGATCCGCCAGGATTTCGATCGGCGCACGGCCAGCCGCGACGGGGCCCTGGCGCAGGCACGCCAGTTGACCCGCGCCTGTTCGCTGGCCATCCGTGCCGTGCATCGGGAAGACAGCGCCTCCATGCAAGAGCAGCTCAACGCAGCCCGGCGCCTGTCGCAGACACTCATCGACGGGCTCCAGCAGCATCCCGACCTGTACTATGCGGGCTACACACAGGACGCCCTCAAGGAGTACGTGGAGGCCAACGTAACCTGCGCCCTCATCCAGAACCGCCCGCTGCCGGCGCCCGAGGAATTGGGCGTCACGGGTTTCACCTATCTCAATGGCTTGGCCGAAGTGGTGGGAGAATTGCGCCGCAAGACACTGGATATCCTGCGTCACGGCTACTCGCAGGAGGCCGAGCGCCTGCTCACGATCATGGACGACATCTACGCCGTGCTCGTCACCATGGACTACCCGGATGCCATCACCAACGGCCTGCGCCGCCAGACCGATCTGGCGCGCGGCATCATCGAGAAGACCCGCGGCGACATGACCTTCAGCTTGCGAGGCGAGCACCTGGAACAGGCCATGGCGCGCCTCAGCACCCAGCTCAGCGGCGGCGCCGTCCCTGCTGGTGACCGCAGCCAGGCCAAAGGCAGCGACTCGCAGCCCGGGCATGGCGAGGCGCGCGATTCAACGTGATTCCGGGGTGCCCGCTGGACGCCTCACGGGCAGACGGATGACCAAAGTGCTGGTCCGCGCCTGGCCAGCACTTCTCTTAATCGGAAAGGGCATCCCCCTTCACTCGGGCGTGCGATGAACCTCTATTTTGCCTGTTCGGTCACTGGTGGACGCGAGTTTGAGCCCATCTATCAGGCGCTCACACAGGCACTGTTGGCCGACGGTCATG
>DATIPW010000276.1:0-2513 GCA_035471605.1 Anaerolineales bacterium
CGGCGGGTGCTGCAGTGGAGTGAGCTTTGGCATGGCGCTCGACAACAACATCCGCGAGGTGGATCGCACCTTCGAATCAGGGGGGGTTCGCGTGGTCGTGGATCAGGCATCCATGGACTACCTGCAGGGTGCCAAGATCGACTTCATCAAGGATTCTCAGCGCGGGGAAGGTTTCGTGGTGGAGAGTCCCGTTGCGCACAGCCACGGACACGAACATGCCGGAGGGGGCTGCGGTTGCGGGGGCTCGTGCTCCAGCAACAACTGAGCCGCTAGCTCGCCCGGGTTGATTTCCCAAGGGATGGCAGACGAATCCGTCTGCCATCCCTTCTTTATCTCATTCTGCGTGTGCAGGCCGCCCTACCGCCCCCGCAGGAAGGAGATCAGCGTTCCGAGTACACCCACCACCGCGAGGCCGAATATCAGCAGCCCGGCGGGGATACGGCCGGGTGCGGGCGTTTCGTCAACAAACGTGGGCACGGCCAAGGGCGGAACGGCGGTGAACGTCGGCAGGCGGGTCGCATCGGCTTGCGGAATGAAGGCCGCCGCCAGAGTCGGATCGATCGTCGGTGTGGAGACCGGGGTCGGAGTCGGGGGCGGCGGCACCCGTGGGAGTTCTGCGCCCCCGGTACCCTGGAGCGACACATACAGGGCGTACACCCAGCCCTGGGCGCCGGGCACCCCCGGGTATCTGATTAAGATCCAGTCGTCATTGCCCTGCGCCCTTGCCAGCGCCGGCACACGCACGCCGGTAAGAAGCACGCCGATGGCGGGATAGTTGAGGCTGCTCGGGCCCGAGTACACGCGGATTCGTTCGAGGCTTGGATCCACGCCGACCGTCGGGCCGGAGGGAGTGCCTGTCACTGTTGGAATCGATCCCGTGGGTTGCTGAGCTGCCACATCGCGTTCAGGTGGCAGTCCTATCAGAAACCCCAGAGCGGCAATCGCGAACAGAAACGGCAACGCCGTCGACGCGGCCCGGCTCATCCCGGCCAGGCCCTGCTGCTAGCGGCGGCCAAGGAAAGAGACCGCCAGCACCAATCCGCCCACCAAGGCAACCGCGAAAATGGCAGCGCCCATCGGCAGGCCGCGCCTCGGAGGCGCTTGCGCAGTGAAGGTGGGCAAGGACAACGGAGCTGGCGGCGTGAACGTCGGAAGCCGTGTCACGGTGGGCTCCGCCTGGAAGGCAGCAACCAGTGTTGGATCGAAGGTGGCTGTCGCCAAAGGAGTCGGCGTGGAGGGCGGTTCCACCTCTCGCAGCGCACCCGTGACCGTGACATTGGCGGCGTAGACCCAGCCCACTCCGCCCGGGCACGTGGGGTGTTCGATCTGCACCCACTCGCGGGCCGGGGTGGTGCCCAACGCAACGGCACTGGCGCCATAGGCCAGCGACCCGCACGGAAGCGGATAGGTGACGGTGCTCGGACCAACCCGCACGTTGATGGCTGGCTCACCCTCGAACGTGTTGGTGATGTAGGCCGAACTGGCTACAAACCCCGGCGTTGCCGTGTCGACAGCCTGCGCCCGCGCGGTCCTTGGAGCATGCGGGCGCATGAGCAGTATTGCCGAAGCCCAGGCGGCGAGCAGCAGGCTGCCTTGAATGATGCGTGAGGTCTTCATTCCTGCTCTTCTCAAAAGAGTCGAATCGGTTCGCGATTATAATCCCGAACATGGAGAGCAAGCTCTACCATGGACGTCTGGAGCCAATGGACATCGCCCGAGGTTTGATCGCGGAGTTCAACCGGGGCAACCTCGTGGCGCAGCTGATCGGTGAACGCGACGAACTGGCTGTGCAGATCACCACCCGCCCGGGGGCAACCTCCGGCGGACAAACCGCGCTGACCATCACAATCCGCAGGGGCGCGGACGGAGTGCTGGTGCAATCAGGCACTCACGAGTGGCTGGGAACCGCCGCCAGTTTGGGCCGCACGACAATTGCCGCGCTGGCGAATCCCTGGAACCTGCTACATCGTCTTGATGATATCGCCCAGGATGTCGAAAACATCCAGTTGATGGAGCGCGCCTGGTCGGTTGTCGAGCGCACCGCCGGTCTCCTTGGTGCTCAAATGCAGATGTCGGAGACCCTTAGGCGTGTGCCGTGCGAGTACTGCGGCACAGCCAACGCAGTTGGCGACGGCAGCTGCGTCGCCTGCGGGGCGCCGTTGGGGAAGGCGCAGCCCAGGACGTGCCCCCACTGCGGCTTCATCGCCGCCGCCGCAGAGGTTCGGTGCTCCAATTGCGGGCAGGCCCTCCCACGCATTCAGCTGGCCGCGCCCTAGCAGCTTGCGTCCAAAATTTCGGGGTTTGCGTCCGCAGGTGCCGAACGGCGCCTCGCTTTCGTTCTGGTCAAAGCTGAGAGCCCTCAAGGGCTTCCGACAGCAACCGTCCCCTGCCGGGAGTTATAATTTCGCGGTCGAAATGCCACGCATTAGGCTGCAAGACTTGGAAGCCCGACTTCGCCAGCTGCTCGAAGTGCGCCTGCTCCAGGCGCTTCCCGGCCAGCAAGATGAGGATCT
>DATIPW010000277.1:0-1943 GCA_035471605.1 Anaerolineales bacterium
GATCAGCGTCCAGGCATGCTGCGGCAGCGCGCACATCAGGAACAACGACCACAATCCGCCCCGCGTGTAACGCCCCAGTATCGGCTTCAACACATCCTCATTCCTTCCACTAACCACCCCACACCCCCTGCACGTCCGGGATTATACCGGCAAAGAAAAAAGCATCCCTTTTGCACCCGCGATCACATATAGGGCGTATCTGCCTGCTGTATGCGAGCCTTTAGCTGGCGCAGCAACTCTTGGGCCTCGGCCCCTTGCAGGGCGGCCAGATCGCGCAGCTCTTCAGGATCTTCCCGGACATCATACATTTGCACCAGCTCCGTGACGTCCCGCTGGGGGTAGCCGAAAAGGTAGAGCAACTTGCGGCGCCCATTCACAAGCATTGTGGAGGCGCTGGTGAGGGGGCTCAAGGGCCTGTTATGCCGGGCCTGGATCGCATAGATGGGCGGGTCGGATTCGCTTCGCGCTTCCGCAAAGGGCGGCAAGATTCGCCCTTCGGTCCATTCGGGCACGGGGTGTCCGGTGATGCGCGCCAAGGTGGGAAGCAGGTCTACGGCACTGGTAACGGCGCGGACCTCCGTTCGGGATTGGCGACCCGGCTCGAGAATCACCAAGGGCACGCGCACCACCGCCTCCCACAGAGCGGGGGTTCCGTGGCCAATCTGCCCCCGCTCGAACAACTCGCCGTGATCTGAGGTCAGCACCACCCAACTGTTCGCCAACAGATCCATGGCCTCCAGGGCGGCCAGCAGACGGCCGAATTCGCGATCAGCATAGAGCAAGAACTCATCATACTCGGTGCGCTTCCTGGCAAGGACCTGCGGCGCGACGCGCAGCGTGAAAGCGTCCTCCGGCTTGAACACGGGCGCAAAGCCGTCGTTGCGAAAGCGATCATAGAACTCCACCGAAGTGCGATACGGGTCATGCGGCGGCAAGAAGTGGAAATACCCCAGGAACGGCTGAGGCGCGCTCCGCAGCACGTTCGCAATCCCCTCGACGGCATGTTCCAGCAGGAAATCGTCATCGGGCTTGATCGTCGGCAAGCCGCGCGGGAACACCTGGTTCAGCTCGGCGGAACGCCCGCCCTGCACCGCCTGGTAGACATGCGAAAGGAACAGGGAATATGCATAGCCATAGTCCTTCAAATTCGACGCGCGCGCCCATGACACAGATGCCGCGTCCCGATCCCCTGCAAACAGAGACTCCACCAGTAGATCGTTCGACCTCAAGAAGTACGTGCGCCAAGGAATCAGATCCTCTATGTTCGCCTTGAACTGCGTCAGCAGCGTGTTTGCCCACGGGTTGTGAGTGTATGCCAGCCGGTGGTAGTCCGGAAATGCACTGAAGAGATTGCGCGTCACAAAGCGCTCCGTGACCCGCCCGTCTGACTCGAAGGCCCGGTGCGTCCACGGGTAGGTCCCCGTGAGAAGCGACGCCGTACCAGGCGTCGTATAGTTGCCTGCCGCGTAGTGATTGTGGTACACGATCGCCCGACTTGCGGCGCGCGTCAGGTTGGGCATTGTTTCACGAGGGTACCCCTCGATCGAGAGGTGATAGGCCGACAAGGCGTCCAACACAATCACAATGACGTTCTGCCCAGAGCCGGAAGGCACCGACCGCTTGAGCAGCGGCGCGGATGCGACACCCAAGGGCGCCAGGCTGGCCATCTTCAGGAAGTCGCGCCGGGTGATTGGAGGCTTCATCCCCGACCTACTCATAGATTGCGAATCACAACAATCGCGACCGCCGCCACATCAAATGCCAGGTACAGCATCGCCAGCAGACCCAGCCGCTCCATCACGCCCCCAAGTAATCGCAGACCGCGACCCTGCCGCACCACCGCCCACGCCGGCAACAGCAACGAGGCCAGGGCCACCCCCAGAAAGACCCCATAAATCAGCCGGAGCGGATGCGGGTTGGCTGCCAGCCATCCCAGCAGCGCC
>DATIPW010000278.1:0-18613 GCA_035471605.1 Anaerolineales bacterium
AGATCTTCAGGTTGGAACTGGGCAGCGGCCGGACAAGCCAGCTCACCTTTGGGGGCAACAATGCCTCGCCCGCGTATTCACCGGATGGCTTGCACATAGTCTTCAACTCGGTGCGCAGCGGCTCGCAAGCTGACCTCTACATCATGCGGGCCGATGGTCACAGTATGCGGCAGCTCACGCAAGACCCTGAGCCAGACTGGCAACCCCAATGGGGGGGCTAGCGCGTTGTCACACGAGATTGGCGCGGGGAGGGCGCAATCGCGGATTTGATACAATCACCAGAAGATCGAAATGCAAAACATACATGAGGCGGCTGGAACAGTTCTGCGCCAGAACGGCCGTGCTGTGCTTTGCACTGTCGTCAAGAGCGAGGGTTCCACGCCACGGCACGTAGGCAGCAAGATGTTGGTGTTCCCCGACGGTGGACTGATAGGAACAATCGGAGGCGGCGAGCTGGAGCACCGGGTGCTGGATGAGGCACGGATGGCCCTCGCCGATGGACGGTCGCGACTGCTGCACTACAATCTCGCCGATCCTGCGCGCGGGGATCCGGGTGTGTGCGGCGGCCAAGTGGAGGTTTTCGTGGAACCCCTTCTTCCGTCTCCCACTCTCGTCATAATCGGCGCCGGTCATGTCGGAAAGGCCCTGGCACACCTGGCCAAATGGTTGCAGTTCCGTGTTGTCGTTTCCGATGATCGAGAAGAGTTCTGCAACAAGGAAGCGATTCCGGACGGGGATGCCTTCTATCTGTGCACCATGCAGGAACTGCCAGCTCATCTACAGATCGACTCCCGGACCTACCTGGCACTGACCACCCGAGGGTCAGCCGTTGATGCCGCGGGGCTACCGCCGCTTCTGCGATCCAAGGCCGCCTACATCGGGGTGATCGGGTCCGCCCGCCGCTGGGCTACCACGGTCAAGGAGCTCCAAGCTCGCGGGATACGCCCAGAAGAGATTGCCAGAGTACGTTCGCCCATGGGCATTGAGCTGCAGGCTGAAACGCCGGAGGAGATTGCGGTGAGCATCATGGCGGAAATCCTGATGCTTCGAGACCAGGGCACCGGGATGAGCATGAGCAGTTCTGCGCGGGCCGGCCGGAATCGCGGGACGGCGCGATCAGCAAACTGACTGCTTGCTCGATGCCGGTCCTACTCGCGGTATAGCGGGTGCGGCCGCTTGCCCGCGCCGGTGCCATCAGCTATAATGACGTAGGGTCGACCACAAAGGAGAGTTGCGAACATGGCCAGAATCTTCGATGTCATCGAATATCCCAATGAGATGAACGACGAGATCGTGCACCGCTTTCCGGAAGCGGGCATTGGTGACTTCCGTATCGGCTCCCAGGTCATCGTGCGCGAGAGTCAAGCCGCGGTTTTCTTTCGGGACGGCAACGCGCTGGACGTCTTCGGACCGGGCCGGCACACCATAGCCACTGCCAACATTCCGCTTCTGATCGATTTCATTGGGAAGGCATTCAACGATCGGACGCCCTTCCCCGCCGAAGTCTATTTTGTCGCTCGCCGGGAGTTTGCCAATCGAAAGTGGGGGACGCCGCAGCCGATCATCGTCCGCAACCCCGGCATGGGATTGGGTGTGGCATTGCTGCAGGGATTTGGAACGTATTCATTTCAAGTCAAGGATGCACAGCAGTTCGTTACCCAGGTCGTCGGCGCCCGCGGTGCGTATCAGACGGCCGAGATTGAGGACCGGCTGCGGACGATGCTCCTCAGCAAGTTGCAGGACATGTTGGGCGAAACGGGCGCCCGACACTCCGTACCCGAGATGATCGGATTGACCGAGGAAATCGGCGCCGGCGTGCGGGCAAAGGCCCAGGACGATTTTGAGGCTTTGGGACTTACCCTCAAGACCTTCTACGTGGGCAATCTCAAACCGTCTGACAAGTCCGCTGAAGAACTGAGGCAGATGGGTATGCTGGATATGGCCACGTACACACAGCTCCAGGCGGCGGATGCGATGCGAGATGCGGCCGCGAACCCCAGCGGTGGGGCCGGCTTGACCGCAGGCATCGGCGCAGGTATGGGCATCGGCAATCTGATGCAGCAGGCAACTTCAGGAGCCATGCAGCAAGGCGCCGCGGCGAAATCGGCCGACATCCCGGACGTCATGAGCCCGGCGGAAGCCGCCGCATTCATGAAGGTCTCCGAGGAGGATGTGCTGGCGGCGATCAAGGCCAAGACTCTGAAAGCCAGGAAAGTGGGAAAGGCGTATCGGATCAGCAAGTCTTCACTTGAGGACTTTCTGAAAAGCGAATAGACGCCGAGACCCGGCCCGAGTTCCTGCAAAAGCAACCGCTCCCGACCACCTGGGGAGCGGTTGCTCTATTGAGGGGCAGCATCCGGGCTCCTATTTCCGACGCAGGGCACTCATGACGGGTGCCATAGTGTCCAGCAGGTCACCAGCCAGCACTGAGGCCTCGTTGCCAAGCTCCCGTGCCGCCTGCAACCCGGCTTGGGCATGGATCCATGCTCCGGCGACGGCCGAATCGAACGGGCCGACGCCTTGTCCTAGCAGGCCCACAATAATGCCGGCGAGCACGTCGCCGGTTCCGGCCCTAGCCAATGCTGCCGAGGCCACCGGGATTACGGTGGTGCTGCCGCCGGGCGCGGCGATGACGGTAAACGCCCCCTTCAGGACGACCACGTGGCCCCAATCGTCGGCGAACCGGGCAGCGACAGCGCTGCGGTCCGCTTGGATCTGGTCCTTCGGAATCCCGGTCAAGACTGACATTTCCCCCGGGTGGGGGGTCAGGACCGCCGGCGCTGGGAGCCTGGCCGCCCAAGCAGGAATTCGCGCCAGCAGCTTGAGGCCGTCGGCGTCGACGACCACCGGAGGTAGGGATGTTGCATGGGCCGCTCCGCCGCCAATCGCCTTCGGCCCGCCCCCCGCTCGGCCCAATACGTCAGCAAGGAATTCCTGGGTTGTGGGCCGCGTGCCAAGTCCCGGCCCTATCAACAAAGCTGTACAAGAGGGCAACGCGTCCAATAGCACCTGAGATGCTTCCTGGGAAATTGCTCCGCCCTCATGCGGCAGCAGCAACCAGGTTGCCTCAGGCAGGAAGCCTGCCAGGGACGCATGAAGCACTGAGGGGACCGCAAGCCTCACTAGGCCCGCTCCCACCCGGTAGGCTGCCATGCCTGCCAGCAGCGCGGCCCCCGTGTAGCTGCCCGATCCTGCTGCCACCACCACCGTTCCGAATGTCCCCTTATGGGACTCGGGAGGCCGCCGGGGAATCAGGCCGGATACTTGCCTGGCATCTGCTACATCCGCTTGTACGTCGCGCAAGCTGGGTAGGTTCGGTGGAAGGCCAATATCCACGACCCGGAGGTCACCCAGGTACTCAAACGCCGGCAGTCGCAGCAAACCCTGCTTGACCGCTGCCATGGTCACGGTGAGGTCGGCCGCGATGCAATCGCCAGCGACCTCACCGGTATCACAATCCGCACCGGAGGGGCAGTCGACAGCGACGATATACGGCCTGCTGGACATGCCGCCGAGCAAGCGATTCACCTCCCTGATGATGTTCGGCATTTCCCCTCGCAAGGGAAGCTTCGTGCCTGTTCCCAGGAAGCCATCCAACAAGACGGCCGCCGCAGCAAGAAGCGAAGCCAGCTCACTGAAGCCGTCATCATCGGCGGAGGCGATTACTCTTGCACCAGCCTGCCGCGCCCGGCTCACCAATGGATCATCACCACGACGCACGACATAGGCGCTCGAATTCCATCCAGACTCCGCCAGAATGGAAAGCGCTATGAGCGTATCGCCCCCATTGTTGCCTGGCCCCACCAGGGCAGTGACGCTGCGAATCATGGGCGCCGGATCGAGGTTTTCAATCACCCCGGCTAGCGCCGCGCCCGCATTCTCCATCATCTGATCGTACGACAGGCCGGCAGCGTCGGCCTCTCGTTCAATCGAGAGCATTTGATGCACGCTAACCAGTTTCATCTGATGCTGATCCCGCCATCCACAATCGGCGCCGGATTGCGGCCTCTAGGCGCGTGCCCAGAGGTCTTGCGCCACATCAGCTAGATCGAGGCTTTCGAGCTTCTCCCGCGAGGGCCAGCCCGAGACGCCATCCCAACCGCGTGCCTCATAGTAGGCGTAGAGCATTCCCTGAATATCGGGGCTAAATCCCTCGCTGCCGCCGGAAGGGAGGGGCTCCAGAAGTGCCTTGGGCAGACGGTCGCTGGAAGCGTCCAAGCCAAGGCGGGCATTCAAGCAGCGCTTCATATTCCAGCCCCTTTCGCCAGCCTTCATCAAGTCCTGGAGGGTCCAGTCGTTTCCACACGCAGCATTGATCAGGCCCACTTGGGTCTCCGCGGGCACATTGGCAAAGATGCACATCACCAATGCATTGTGGACCGTGCGAAGATCCTGATGCCGGGCCACATTGGCGGCCTTTTCTGCTTGCGCATGGCGCGAGAAGAA
This sequence comes from Anaerolineales bacterium, assembly GCA_035471605.1. Lineage (GTDB taxonomy): Bacteria > Chloroflexota > Anaerolineae > Anaerolineales > Villigracilaceae > Fen-1038. The sequence continues at coordinate 4,447 of DATIPW010000278.1, forward strand.
TTCTATGCCCAACTCGGGCTGCGTGTGTCCCCAATCCACGAAGAAGTAGTCGGACTGGTTGTGGCAAGCACCGCGTGGAGACGTTGCATAGACGAGCGCCATGCCGGAAACGCCGCGAGGGTCATGGTAGGCGACCTCCAGGCCATTGACCTGAACGGCCTCATCCTCGGCGTCAAACCTTCTTCCCAGTTCAAGCGCCCCCTCGCCCAACAGTCTGCCAAAACCCTCGCGGCGGGCAGCAAGCTCCACAAGCCGCATCACCAGCTCTGCATCGCCCCACACCAAATCAAGCCCGCCGGTATCCTGCTTTGTCAGCAGGCCAAGCTCAAAAAGCCTTATGGCCAGCCCAATCGTATTGCCCAGACTGATTGTATCCATACCGTGCAGATCGCACTTTTCACCAATGCGGGTGATGGCATCCAGGTCGGATACAAGCAGATTCGGCCCGAAGGAACAAATGGTTTCGTACTCGGGGCCTTTGGACCTGCGATCGTGCCCCAGTTGCACGACACGCCCGCAAGCGATGACACATCCGTGGCAAGTGCTGTGCCCCACAAGCAGGCGTTCCGTCATTGCCGCGCCGGAAACGTGGTCAGCTTCCTCAAACGTACCCTGATGAAAGTACTTGGCCGGCATGGCCCCCAGGTATTCTGAGTAGTTCGCGGCTCCGGCAGTGCCGACCTCGTGCAACACCCGCGCCTCGTTGTCCTGTCTTAACTCACGATTGGCCGCAGATCGTACCAGTCCGAATTGCCTGGGGTCAACCAGCGGGGGCTTCAGTGATCCATGAACCGCGATGGCTTTCAGATTCTTGGAAGCCATGACAGCGCCCAGACCTGTACGGCCGGCTGTCCGCCCATGATCGCAGAAGATCCCAGAGAACCGAACGCCATTCTCGGCGGCTGGCCCCACGACTGCCACGCGTGCGCCAGGCTTGCCCAGCTGTGCCTTCACCAGGGACTGTGTCTGATAGGTATCATGCCCCCAAAGCCCGGACGCGTCGCGGATCTCAACGGCCCCGTCATGAATCCAAAGAAAAACGGGGCGCTCAGCCCTTCCCGTGATCCAAACGCCGTCGTATCCCGCCGCCCGCAGCTCGGGCCCCCAGAAGCCACCGCAATTCGATTCCGCCCACAGACCGGTGGCCGGACTCCGGCCGCACACAGCAAAACGGCCGGTGGCTGGGCCCGTGGTTCCTGTCAGGGGTCCGGTCATAAAAAGCAGCGGCGTTTCGGGCGCCAGGGGATGGGGTCTGGCCGACAGATCTTCGTAGAGCAAGCGGGCGCCAAGAGAGGCGCCGCCCAGGAAGTCCCGCACCCAGTCCGCCCGTGCTACGAGGGGCTCCGTCAGACCAGTCTCAAGATCGACCCTAAGGATTGGCTGCATGGGAAGGCAGATCGCCGGCAGTTCTGGAAAACGCCTAGAGGACCTCTCCCGTGATTTCGCGTGCGCAACGAACAAAATCCAGAACAGTCGGGACATTGCGCATCATGTATGCAAGATTGCCATCCACCTTGAGCTTGCTTGTCATCATGGCGGTCATTGGATGAAGTTCCCCTTTGAGCACGGCCGCAAAGTTGCCGTAGGCGGAGGTCAGCACGAATTTGGGAGCGGGCAACTTCTCAAGGGGGACCGCGTACAGGACCCCCCGGCACGTTCCGTGCCACAGGTCCAGGTACATGCTGAGAGGTTCATGCAGAACGGCATCAGGCCGGACATTGAAGAATATCTCCCCCTCCCAAGCGCGGGCGATGACGGCGTATCGCCCATCGGCATTGAGCTTGACATGCAGGGCATTCAACCATTCTTCGGAAGGAAAACTCACCTGGACGATGGACATGCCCAACTCCTGCTTCCCGGGAGCCGCGATCCAGCGCTTCGAGTGGCTTGCCAGATCGGCAGATTGCCGCCTATCGCGCATTGTACCATTTGCGGCTGGCGCAGCCCGGCCAGGCTGCATACATCCTGCCCTCTTGCAGGATTCGCGAAGTTGGTCTATCCTCATGCGACTGCGTCCAATTTCACAAGGGAAGGAGGCTCATTGGGCTTGGACGACTCACATGCATACAGCGGGAAGCCAGACAAGAATGAGAATCTATCGGAGGAGAACCAGATGAAAAGACACTACATACTCTTCGTTTTGGGTGCTACGGCGGCACTCCTGATGAGCGCGTGCGGGGGCGGGGCGGCTCCCGGCGGCGCCGATCTTCTTTCCGATGTCACGGCACGGGGCTACATTCTCATTTCTACTGACCCGAACTACGAACCGCAGTCCTTCCTCAACACCAGTGGTTCGCGGCCAGCGGACACAAAGTGCCCCTCGGATGCGCTGACCACGGCCGAGATGCAGGGGTTCGATGTTGACGTGGCCACGGAGATTGGAACGCGACTCGGGGTCGAGACCTGCTTCGCCACGCCGGAATGGGACATGATCACCGCTGGGAGCTGGGCGAACAAATGGGACCTCAGCGTCGGCTCCATGACCATCACCCCCGACCGTCAGGAGCGCCTTGACTTCACTACCCCGTACTACTACACCCCGGCGGTCATCGCAGTCAATGCCGACTCCGGCATCACATCCTTGGAGCAGCTTTCCGGCCAAACAATCTGCGTCGCGACCGCAACCACGTATGAGTCGTGGCTCAATGGCGCGCTGGACCTGCCCGCAGAAAGTATCTACGCCCAGCCACCGGCTGGACTTGAGCAGATGGTGCTCCCGACGGATCAGGAATGCGCGCAGGCCATCCAGGCCGGACGGACGGAATTCGTGGGATACATCACCTCCGGGACCGTTGTGGATTCGAACATCGCCGGGGGCCTGAATGTGGCAAAGGTTGATGGAGCCGTTTTTGCAGAGAACCTTGCAGCCGCCGTCGACAAAGCAAGCGCAAAGCCGACCGCCAGCTTCCTGGAAGCAGTCAGCGGCCATATTGATGCGATGCACGCGGACGGCACCCTGGCGGCGCTGTCCATGAAGTGGTTCGACACCGATCTCACCCAGGATCCCAGCAAGTAGGCTGGCACTTCAAATGCAGGGAGGCGGCTGGCCGCCGCTTCCCTGCATAATCTACACGCAACGAGGACAAGCTCATGGATTATCAGGACGTACGGCCCAAGTCCCAAGCGGAACTGCTCTTCGAGGCCCAAGTGCGGAAGAACCGGCGGTTCCGCCTGAACGTGGCTTTGTCATGGATAGTCCTGCTGCTGATCCTGGGTCTGATGTTCAGCGGCGGGGGGAATCTGCCGTTCGGATTGGGGGGCATCACGCTGGATTTCCAGTTCATCTCAGAAAACTGGGATTTCATTGCTGCCGGGATTTGGTCCACAATCGGAATTTCGGTACTCTCTATCATACTGGCGACTTTGCTGGCACTGATCGCCGCGCTCGGAAGATTGTCAACATTTCCCCCGTTCTTCGCCCTGAGCACTTTCTACGTTTCCCTGATACGCGGCACCCCCCTCTACTTGCAGATCTTCTTCTTCTTTCTGGCCCTTCCACAGCTCGGGATTGTCCTGCCAGGCATGTGGGCGGGAGTGCTTGCTCTGGGCATGAACTACGGGGCCTACATGAGCGAGATATTCCGGGCTGGCATCGCGGCCGTGGGAAAGGGGCAGCGTGAAGCAGCCATGGCATTGGGCATGACGGCGCGACAGACCATGCAGCGCATTGTTCTACCGCAAGCCCTGCGGTTTGCCATCCCGCCAACCGGCAACGAATTCATTGCCATGACCAAGGACTCAGCATTGGTTGCGGCAACCGGCTTTGTCCATGAATTGATGTGGCGAGCCACAAAGGTCGGCCGTTCCAATTTTCGAAATCTCGAGGCCTTGATCATTGCCGCCGTGTTCTATTGGATCATGACACTGATTCTGACTGCCTTGCAGAGCCGGCTGGAAGCACGCATGTCAAGAGGAGACCGCTAGGATGGCCCCAATCGTCCGCGTAACGGACCTCGACAAGTACTTTGGACGCCTTCAGGTGCTGAAACGCATCAATCTGGAGGTGGCGCCCAAGGACGTCATTTGCATTATCGGCCGGAGCGGGTCCGGCAAGAGCACGCTGCTCCGGTGCCTGAACTTTCTCGAGGAGCCATCAGCAGGCAGCGTTGAAATCGATGGGCTCTCCGTCAGCGCCGGCGGCAAAGGGAAAGAACATCGCCAGCGAGTGCATGAACTCCGCCTGAAGACCGGCATGGTGTTCCAGGAATTCAATCTCTTCCCCCACATGTCGGTGCTCAGCAATGTACTGGAAGGACCGGTCACAGTCAAGGGAATGAACCGCGCCGCCGCCACGGAGATTGCGGAGATGAACCTGGATCGCGTCGGCTTGCTGTTCAAGAAGGACGAGTATCCCAGCAGGCTCTCCAGCGGGCAGAAGCAGCGGGTGGCGATCGCGCGCGCCCTGGCGATGGAGCCGAAACTGATGCTCTTTGACGAGCCAACTTCGGCCCTCGATCCGGAGTTGATCGGTGAAGTGTTGAGCGTGATGCGCAGACTGGCTGAGGAAGGGACTACCATGCTGGTCGTAACCCACGAGATGGGCTTCGCGCGCGAGGTTGCCGACCGCGTCGTGGTGGTCGCGGAGGGCGAGATCATCGAGCAATCGTCGCCTGACGAAGTCTTCCGGACGCCGCGAGATCCTCGGACCAAGACGTTGATTGAGGGCTACCGCGCCGGGGCGCGCCAATAGCTCCGCGTTCAAGCACAGCCGGGAAGATCCGCCGGAACTAAAAGAATCCCCGACTCCGGGGATCGTAGTGCGCTGGGAGGGACTTGAACCCTCACGCCTTGCGGCACATGGCCCTCAACCATGCCTGTCTGCCAATTCCAGCACCAGCGCGTGCCACGGTATTATAATCCCCAACGATTGCCTGTCAAGAATTCAGGCGCTGCGAGGTGAAGTCCAGTGACCCGCATTGTCGTGGATGCAATGGGCAGTGACGCGCACCCAATTCCCGATGTTGCCGGTGCTGTGATGGCTGCCCGCGAGCTGGGAGTGGAAGTCATCTTGGTAGGCAACGAGACCATCGTGGGTCCGGCGCTCGCAGCTCACAGCCCGACCGGATTGCCCATAAGCGTTGTGCATGCGCCGGAGGTGATCGACATGGAGCAGTCGGGCCAAGGTCTCACGCTCAAGGCGCGTCATGGCAGCGCGCAGAATTCGATGGCGGTCGGCATCGGGCTTGTTAAAGATGGCAAGGCCGATGCCTTCATTACGGCAGGAAACACGGGCGCGGCCATGGTCACCTCCCTCCTTCGCCTAGGCCGCCTGCGCGGCGTGGACCGGCCAGCAAATGCCACGGCTTTTCCCACGGCAACCGGTCCTTGCTTGGTGCTTGATGTCGGTGTAAATCCGGACTGCAAGCCCGAAAACCTGCTTCAGTTCGCTGTCATGGGCAGTATCTATGCGAAGCTCGCCCAGGGAAAAGCAGAACCCAGGGTTGGTCTGCTTTCCAATGGCGAGGAAGAGGGCAAGGGCAACGCCCTCGTTCGAGCGGCGACGCCCTTGCTGAAATCGTCCGGCCTGAACTACTTCGGCAACGTCGAGGGCAAGGAAATCGTGGCGGGAAAAGTGGATGTGGTTGTGGCGGACGGCTTCGTTGGCAACGTGATGATCAAGACTTCTGAGGCGGTGGCCAGGCTGATCATCGACATGATCAAGACGAGCATCCGCAGCGGCGGGGCGCTTGCCATCCTTGGAGGATTGCTCGTGCGGCCTGCCTTGTCTCGCATTCGGAGACTGCTTGATCCAAGTGAATATGGTGCTGCCATACTCCTGGGCGTGAACGGCCTGGTGTTGATAGGGCACGGCCGGTCGGATGCCAAGGCCATCATGAATGCCGTCCGGCTGGCAAAAAACCTCAGTGAGGGCAACTTGCTGGGTGAACTGCGGACAGCAGTTGAGACCAGTCTGGGACACTAGAGCACACGCCAGCTGCGAGCGCGCGATCAAGCGGCGGTCTGGATTGAAGGGAGGAGCACCAAATGCGCGTTGTCAAGGATGAGGCACTCATCAAACGGAATGGGCGCATCGGCCAATGGACCAGTTTGGGTGCCCTGGCCGTGCTGGGCGTCGGTATGTACCTTTCATTCCAGCGGCCCGATCTTTTTGCCTACTCGATCGGTGCTTTGTTGCTGGGATTTACCATGACGCAGATCGGCATGTACTTTTCGAATCGATTTGGGCGGAGTCCGCGGCCAGACGAGAAGCTTGACGCCGCCTTGAAGGGACTTCCCGGCGACACGACTCTCTATCACTACACCACTCCTGCGCCCCACCTGTTGGTGGGGCCCATGGGCCTTTGGGTGCTATTGCCTTTCCACCAGCGTGGCAGGGTGACCTTCGAGCGGAAGCGCTGGCGGCTCCGCGGCGGTGGGTTCATGCAAGGGTACATGACGATCTTTGGGCAGGAGGGCCTTGGCAGGCCAGATGCCGAAGCCAGTGGACAGGTGGGGGCTGTCGAGAAGCTGCTGGCCAAGTGCCTGGACGGGGATTCACGGCCCCCCGTGAGCGCGGTGCTGGTGTTCACTCACGACAAGGTGGAGATCGACGCCGTCGATGCCCCTGTTCCTGCGGTGCACATGAGAAAGCTGAAGGATTTCATTAGGCAGAGAGCAAGGGATGGTGTGCTCCGACACGAAGTACTGGCGCGTGTCAGGACGTGCTTGCCGGGGGGCAAGAACTCTGAGACGTAGCTCGCGCCAGCCCAAGACACAGCCGCACCCAAGGCATATCTCTCCGGTCTCGGCACGCCGAATGCGCACGAGCATGCTACCGCGCCAGGATCCATAATGAAATCGATCGTCGCGATTGATGTTGAGACGACCGGATTGGATCCCGAGCGCGACGCCATCATTGAAATCGGTGCAGTGAAGTTCAGGGGCGGCCGCGTAGAAGCCGAATGGTCGTCCCTGGTCAATCCGCGCAGACACGTTCCCGAGTTCATTACTTCGCTGACCGGGATCGATGATGCAATGCTTCGGCAGGCCCCATCCTTCCGCGAGATCGCACCCGCGTTGGAGTCCTTCATCGGCACGGCCCCGCTCGTGGGCCACAACGTCCGCTTTGATCTGGGCTTCTTGCGACAAGGACTAGGGCTCAGCCGAAACGGCGTGATCGACACCTACGAATTGGCGGCGGTCCTGCTACCAAGCGCGGCGCGGTACAACCTTGCCTCCTTGGGAAAAGAACTGGGGGTACTCCTACCGGCCACGCATCGAGCTCTGGAAGATGCACGAGTCACCCACGGAGTCTATCTCCGCCTGCTTGAGCACGCTCGTCAGTTGCCGCTGCAGATGGTGCGGGAGATCGTTCGCCTCGGCAAGAACCTGGAGTGGGACGCGTCCTCAGTTTTTGAGGAACTACTTCAGGCGGAGTCTGTAGGGACGCGCCAGACGCGTGCGACCGGCTCAGAGGCTGCACCCGACCGCGGCAACCAGTATCCTGCATTGGTAATCCCGGAAACCAGCCTTCCTGTTGATCCAGATGAGGCGGCGGCGGTCTTGGAGCACGGGGGCGACTTTTCCAAGCGCTTTGAAGCGTTCGAGTACCGTGCGGAGCAGGTTGAGATGTTGCGCAATGTCGCCGCCGCATTGTCGCGCGGCCGGCACATCCTGGTGGAGGCCGGAACCGGCGTGGGGAAGTCTTTCGCGTATCTGATTCCCGCTGCGCTATTCGCCGTGCGAAACAACACGCGGGTCGTGGTCTCCACCAACACCATCAACCTGCAGGATCAGTTGATGCGAAAGGACATCCCGGAACTCCGGACTGCGCTGGGCATAGACATCCGGGCAGCCGTTCTCAAAGGGCGCTCCAACTATCTCTGCCCGCGGCGACTGGAAAATGCCCGGCGCTTCAGGCCGCGCAGCGAAGTTGAACTCCGAGTGCTCGCAAAGGTCCTGGTTTGGCAACTGAATGATTCCAGCGGGGATCGAGGCCGCCTGACTCTTAACGGAAACGCGGAGCGGGGGGTATGGCTGCGGCTCTCCGCCGAGGATGATGCTTGCACCAGCGAGATCTGCCTCAAGCGTACGGGGGGGACATGTCCGTTCCATAGGGCCAAGAGCGCCGCACAGGCAGCCCATCTCCTTGTCGTGAATCACGCCCTCTTGCTGGCGGACGTGGCGACGCAGGGCAATGTGCTACCCGACTACGGATACCTCATCGTGGACGAGGCGCATCACTTGGAATCGGCCACCACGTCTGCCCTCTCCTTTCGCATTACGCAGTCCGAGTTGGAGCGTATGATGAAGGACATCGGCGGCTCGGGTTCCGGAATCCTTGGCCATTTCGTAGAGCTGGCACGGCGATTCCTTGGGCCGGCCGATCTTGGCCTGCTGCAGCGCAAAACCACACGCGCCACCGACCTGGCCTTCAGGTTCGATCAGCTGGCACGCGAGCTGTTCGACCGGATTGCCGATTTCTCAGCAAGCTTGCGGGACGCGGACAACGCGAGCCCCTACGCTTGGCAGGCGCGCTTGCTGCCATCCACGCGTGCGCTTCCGGCCTGGGACCTCGTGGATATCGCGTGGCAGACCGCGGGGGAAACGCTGCGCCTCTTCCTGCAAGTGCTTGCGGAGATTCATCAAGCCGTATCTTCGAATCTCCTGGCCGGAACCGCCGATCTCGAGGACTCCGCATCGGATCTTGTTTCGGCAACGAACCGTCTTGGAGACGTGGAGCGGCAGCTCTCCGCCATGATGTCCAAACCGGTGACGGACCAAGTGTACTGGATCGAGGTTCGTCCGTCCGGCAATGATCTTTCATTGAACTCGGCCCCGCTGCAGGTCGGCCCGCTGATCGAGCGCGTGCTCTGGCACGAGAAGACCGCCATTGTTCTCACCTCGGCGACGCTGACTGCTCACGGTGAGTTCGGCTACCTGCGCAGCAGGTTGGGCGCCGATGAGGCTGACGCGTTGCAGCTGGGCTCGCCCTTCGACTACGAGAGTTCAACGCTCTTGTACCTCCCCACGGATGTTCCCGAGCCGGGCGACAGCGCGTATTCGCAGGTGCTTCATCGCACGCTTATTGCTGCAGCCCGCGCCGCCCGCGGGCGAACTCTGGTCCTGTTCACGAGCTACGCCGCCCTGAGGAAAGCTGCCCAAGCCATCACGGCGCCGCTTGCCAGGGATGAGATTCTCGTATTCGAGCATGGGGAAGGCGCAAGCCCCAACGCGCTGTTGGAATCTTTCAGGACGGCCGGGCGGGCGGTCCTTCTGGGAACCCGCTCATTCTGGGAGGGGGTCGATGTGCCCGGAGAAGCCCTTTCGGTGCTGATCATTCCGAAGCTGCCGTTCGACGTGCCAAGCGATCCGCTGATTGCGGCGCGGGCAGAGATGTACGAGGATCCATTCGGCGACTACTACGTGCCCGAGGCGATTCTCAAGTTCCGGCAGGGTTTCGGCCGCCTAATTCGGGCCGGCTCGGATCGCGGAGTGGTCGCGATCCTGGATCGCAGAATCATCAGCAAGCAGTACGGCAGACTTTTCCTGGAATCGCTTCCCCAGTGCACGATCCGCCGGGGGCCCGCCGCCAGTCTCGCGAGCGAAACTGCAAAATGGCTAGGCAACTAGCCCGGTCTTGAAATCCCCAGCGGTCAAGCCCGCTATCTCCCTCGCGTCAAGCGGGTCCTCCGGCAGGTCCCTTTGTGGATCATTGCGTCCGCCCTGGGCGGGCATATCTGCCAACGTAGATTCCATCAGGACGCGAGCGCTCAGGCAGCTTTCGGCAGCAAGTCGCGAAGCTACTCTCTCCAATACATCTGCTACAGCCTTTGACGCGCCCCATCTGCCTGCGAGATGCGGGGACCGGAAGTCCGGCGGCGCCTTCGAGTTCTTTCGAGAGCGCCATCATTTGGCGGATAACGGCGCCACGCTGCAGGTCGTTGCCTATGCTTCGAAGCCCCTAGCAGTCTGTAATCGGTTTCAGGCACCATCCGCCTGCGGAAGGCTGGCCGGGGTTTGATGCTATAATAATTTCATGTCACAAGAACAGTCACGTCCAGAGCCCTTTGCTGTAGCTTCAGGAGATGCAGTCGCGAGAGACTTTCCGACCACACCGGCCGGGAAGCGCCACAACGTGACGCTCCTGGTTTCGTTGATCGCGGGGGGCGTCGTACTGGCTGCCATCCTGATTCTCGCCGTGTATTTTCTGCTGCAGCCGGGGACGGCCACAGAGCGGTGGAGGGATGTTTTCATCGTGATGGTGGCATTGGAATCGCTGGTGGTGGGCGTTGCTCTGGTGATCCTGCTCATCCAGGTAGCCAGCTTGATCAACCTCCTGCAGAACGAAGTGCGTCCAATTTTGACGGCAACCAGCGAAACGGTAAATAACCTCAGAGGTACAGCAGAATTCCTGGGGGAAAGCGTCGTCGAACCGGTAATCAAGCTCAACAGCTATCTGGCCAGTTTGCGGCGTGTGTTAGAATTATTTGGCAGAATGCGTAAATAGGTCGGAAAGGAGTACATCTTATGTCATCAGATCGTGATGAATTCGGCGCCTTCCTTGTTGGTTTCGTAGTGGGAGGACTTAGCGGTGCGGTAGTTTCTCTGCTCTTCGCCCCCCAAAGCGGTGAGGAAACCCGAGCACTGATTCGAGACAAGAGCATCGAACTGCGCGAGCGGGCGGCGGAGACCGCCGAAGAAGCCTTGGCGCGAGCCGAGGCGGCTGCGGCCGAGGCCCGTGTTCGGGCGGACAGCCTGGCCAAGCAGGCACGAATGCGTGCCGAGGAGCTGGCAAGAGAGGTCCGCGAGCGTGGGGAGGGAGCTCTGGACGCAGTGCGCAAGACTGCCGCCAAGAAATCCGGTGGCGCAACGAGCACAAGCTCCTGACCACCAGGAGACAACAAAGAAGGGTTCGGCAGCCAGTTTGCCGAACCCTTCTTTGTTGTCTCGGTTCCAGTTGTCGACTTTGCCAATGCAACTGATTCGCTTCGCTACACATGGAGTGGCCAAATCCAGGTGGTGGGCTTTCCATCACCTGTATCACGGGATGGCTTCGACCTATGATGCCGTGGCCTCACTTGTCTCTTTAGGCCGCTGGCGGGCCTGGGTCAGCGTCGTTCTTCCGTTTCTCGCCGGCCCGCGAATCTTGGAGATCGGATACGGAACCGGCCACCTAATGGCCAATCTTTCCGCGGATCGTGCTATTCGGGCAGTTGGCCTGGACGAGTCGCGTCAAATGGCCCGACTGGCACGCAGACGGGTGGCGCTGCGCGTGCCGCTGCTGCGCGGTATGGCTCAGCGTCTACCCTTCTGCGCGGAGAGTTTCGAAACCGTTGTTTCCACCTTCCCAAGCGAATACATCTCGGACACTCATACCGTTTCGGAGATCTATAGGGTGTTAGCTCCTGGCGGCCGCCTGGTGATCTTGCCGCTGGCCCGGATTGTCGGCGACCGGCGCCCGTGGCGAGCAACGGCGCGGTTACTCGCATTCCTCATGCACTTGGCGTCCGGGACCCAGGAACAGGCAGTCCTATCTCTGGGCAAGACGCTTTCAGACTTGGGCTTTCAAGTATCCACGCAGCACGTGCAGCTGCCGCTGAGCGTCGTTGTTGTCGTGCAGGCGATCAAATAGGTTCGCCCGCCGCGATAGTGGTTTCCCTTTTCAGGCCCTGCTCGCATCCAGCCCCGGGCCTTCAGACGCCGGCGGAATGAGGCGCCTCCAAAAGGCTTTCCTTGCGCAGGTCACCGCCCGCCGGGCCCGTTGGCGCTCCCGGTGCCCGCCCGTCGCCGCGATCGGCCTGGAATTCCTGCCCCCGCGAGTCCTATCTGCTACCATGCTTGTCCTGGGGGGTATCCAAGCAGACACCAGCCAAGCCTGGGGCCCAGGACAGCGATCGCCCGAGTGAGCTAGCCGCCCGCAAACGGTCGCACTGCTGGCGCGGCGCTCCGGAGATCTAGGATAGGGTGTAGATTGGGCCAAAGCCCCACCGCCTACTCCTCCCGGGCGAGCAACTTGATTCGCTCCCAGGGTCTCAGGTCGACCTCATCGGCCATGATCGCGCGAAGCTCATACAGCTCATCGCGCAGTGCGGCCGCCTGCTCGAACTCAAGCGCCTTGGCAGCCTCTTTCATGCGCTTCTCGAGCTCGGCGAGCATGCGCTGCAACTCATCGCGCGAAGTTTTGCCGGACCGCGCAGCATACTTGCCTTGCGGCTCGCCGACCGCCGTGGCTTTCTCGCGGGCCTTGACGGAGAGCTGATCCGTAAGATCCCGAATCGCCTTGTGGATGCTGGCAGGCACGATGTGATGAGCCTGATTGTAGCTAACTTGCTTGGCACGCCGGCGATTGGTCTCATCGATGGCGGCAGTCATGGAGTCCGTCCGGTGATCGGCATACATGATGACGCGCCCGTTGACATGCCGAGCCGCTCGCCCTATTGTCTGGATGAGTGCAGTCTCAGAGCGCAGGAATCCTTCCTTGTCCGCATCGAGTATCGCCACAAGTGAAACTTCCGGCAAATCTAACCCTTCGCGCAGCAGGTTGATCCCGACGACAACATCGAAAACGCCCAGTCGCAGATCCCGCAGAATGCCCACGCGTTCCAACGTCTCCACTTCCGAATGCAGATAGTGGACCTTCACACCAAGCTCCATCAGGTAGTCTGCCAGGTCCTCGGCCATTCGCTTGGTCAGCGTAGTAACAAGAACGCGTTCACCGACTTCAGTCCGCCGGCGGATTTCACCAATAAGGTCATCCACCTGACCCTGGGTCGGGCGTACCTCGACTTCGGGGTCGACCAACCCTGTGGGTCGGATGATCTGCTCAACCACCTGCTCGGCCTTCTTCAATTCGTAGGGCCCAGGAGTGGCCGACGTGTATATCGTCGATCCCATGACCTGCTCAAACTCATCAAACCTCAGGGGCCGATTGTCGACGGCGCTCGGCAGCCGGAAACCGTACTCAACGAGGGTTTCCTTTCGGGCCCTATCGCCGTTGTACATGCCGCGCACCTGCGGTACTGTCATGTGGCTTTCATCGAGAATCAGCAGATATTCACTTGGCAGGAAATCGATCATGGTCCACGGGTGTGTTCCGGGCGCCCTGCGATCCAGATGTCTCGAGTAGTTTTCGATTCCTGAGCAGTACCCGACCTCGCGAAGCATCTCAAGATCGTATCGGGTCCGCTGCTCAAGCCGCTGCGCCTCAATCAACTTCCCCTGCGACTTGAGGAGATTGACTCGATCCTGAAGCTCTGCATCAATATCAGTCAAAGCGGTCTTCAGTTTTTCCGTCTCAGTGAGATAGTGCTTGGCTGGATAGATGGAGAGCTCGTCGGGCTCCGCCAGGATTTCGCCTGTCAGCGGATTGAACTGCGTAATCCGCTCGACCTCATCTCCGAAAAAGGCGATTCGATACGCCCGGCGATCTTCATAGGCCGGGAGAACCTCCAGGCTGTCCCCCCGGACGCGAAAGTTGCCCGGCCGGAGCTCCAAATCATTGCGCTGGTACTGAGCCTCCACAAGTTGCCGAAGGAGGGCGTTGCGCCGGTACAGCTCGCCCACTTTCATGACCACGGTACCTCGCCCAAACTCTTCAGGACTGCCAAGGCCATAGATGCACGACACGGACGCCACGATCAAGACATCCCGTCTTGAGACGAGCGCTGCTGTGGCCGCAAGCCGCAGGCGCTCGATCTCCTCGTTGATTTCGGTCTCCTTCTCGATGTAGAGGTCATGTCGGGGAACATACGCTTCGGGCTGATAGTAGTCATAGTACGAGACGAAGTACTCGACCGCGTTTTCTGGAAAGAACTCCCGAAATTCAGCATAGAGCTGCGCCGCGAGGGTCTTGTTGTGTGCCATGATCAGGGCCGGCATTTGGAGTTCCTGGATTATGGACGCGATAGTGAACGTTTTCCCCGTTCCGGTTGCACCCAGAAGCACTTGATGGCGATAACCCTGCCTGATGCCGCTGACCAGGCGCGCGATCGCGTCTGGCTGGTCTCCCGTCGGCTTGAAAGGGGCACTGAGCTTGAAATCCATGAGGCCTCTAAGAGTTGGGCATGTCCGATCCAGGCGTCCGAGTACCTGACGCAGACGGAGTATATACCGGGAATCCCTATTGCGCGCGGCCGCGCTTCAATCCCCGCGCCTTGAACCAGCCGCGAACCTCGTCGTCCGCGGGCGAAGCAAGGTGAAACGCAGGGGAAGACCATGGCACGAT
>DATIPW010000279.1:0-4423 GCA_035471605.1 Anaerolineales bacterium
AATCCGATTTGCAGTCTCTGCAGGAGGAGAACCTGTGAAAAACCGAATGTTTCTATTGATCGCGGTGTTCGCCATGGCCAGCATGGTCCTGGCGGCCTGCGGACCCGCGCCGACCGAGGCACCGGCCGAGCCTGAAGCCCCGGCCCCGACCGAAGCACCGGCTGCCGAACCCATGCCCATGTACGAGGGAATGACCTACGAGGCACCCGACTGCGACTACGGCGGCATCGTGAAGTCCATGAAAGCAGTGGACGAATTCACCTTTGAGCTGAGCCTGTGTGTCCCGGATCCTGCGGTGCCGCAGAAACTGGCCTTCACTTCGTTCAATATTCAGCCAAGTGAGTACTTGGAGGCTACTGGCGGTACCGGCGACCTGCTCGAGATGCCGATCGGCACCGGCCCATATAAGGTCGAGGCTTGGGAGCGCGGCAACCAGCTGGTCTTCACCCGCAACGATGACTACTGGGGTGAGAAGGCCCTTGCTCAGACGCTCGTCTTCCGCTGGGGTACCGAGACCGCCCAGCGCCTGCTAGAGCTCCAGTCTGGCACCGTCGATGCGATCGACAACGTGGGCCCCGAGGACTTCGACAAGGTTCAGGGCGATTCAACTCTGGCGTTGCTGCCCCGCCAGGCCCTGAACATCATGTACTTCGCCTTCAACAACAACCCCACAGTCGAAGGATTTGACAACAGCACCAATCCATTTGCCAATGAGAAGGTGCGCCAGGCGATTGCCATGGGCATTGACCGCCAGCGCATCGTCGATCAGTTCTACCCGCCAGGCTCCACGGTCGCAACGCACTTTACACCCTGCGCGATCGCCAATGGTTGCGTCGGCGATCCGTGGTATTCGTTCGATGTGGATGCCGCCAAAGCCCTCCTGGCTGAGGCTGGCTACCCGGACGGCTTCGACACCACGATCAGCTTCCGTGACGTTGCCCGCAGCTACGTGGCTCAGCCGGCCGCGGTGGTTCAGGACCTCCAGGCGCAGCTCAAGACCAACCTCAACATCAACGCCACGATTGAGGTCATGGAATCTGGCGCGTTCCTGGATGCATCTGACTCGGGTCAACTGACCGGTATGCACCTCCTGGGCTGGGGTGCGGACTACCCGGATCAGACCAACTTCCTCGACTACCACTTCGGCCGCAGTTCCTCTCCTCAGTTCGGTGACAAGTTCGACGACATCACCGAAAATCTGCAGCAGGCTGCCCAACTCCCGTCGGACGCGGCCCGCGAGCCATTCTATGTGGCTGCCAATAACGCCATCAAGCAGCATGTCCCAATGATTCCGGTTGCTTGGGGCGGCTCCGCCATCGCCACGAAGGCGGATGTGACCGGGGTGCTGGCCAGCCCGTTGAATGACGAGAAATTCGCTCCGGCATCCAACGGCACCGACACCTTCGTCTGGATGCAGAATGCCGAGCCCATCTCGCTCTACTGCCCAGATGAGACCGATGGAGAATCCCTTCGCCCGTGTGGCCAGGTTACCGAGGGTCTCTTGAACTTCACGACCGGCACTGTAGTTGTGGAGCCCGGCCTCGCGGAATCCTATGAAGCCAACGACGACCTGACGGTCTGGACCTTTACGTTGCGACAGGGCGTCAAGTTCCATGATGGCTCGAGCTTTGATGCCAACGATGTCGTCACGTCCCTTGCACTACAATGGGATGCGGCCCATCCGCTGCACACCGGCAACACCGGTGCCTTTACGTATTGGAGCAGCCTCTGGGGCGGCTATCTCAACCCGCCCGCTCAGTAGTGTCTGAGTCTGCTTAGGTTTTCCGAATTCCCCGGCAGGTTTGCCCTGCCGGGGAATTTCCTTTAGAATTGGCAGCATGACCACGTTCATTGTCCGACGCATACTCCTCAGCCTCCCGGTGCTGTTGGGGGTGTTGTTTGCCACCTTTGCCCTCGGCCGCCTGATACCCGGCGATCCGTGCCGGGCGATCCTGGGTGAGAAGGCGACCGACTTGGTATGCGATGAGTTCATCCACCGGCACGGTCTGGATCAGCCAATTCCTGTGCAGTTCACCCGCTACGTGGGAGAGCTGGCCCAAGGAGACTTTGGCCGCTCGTTCCGCTTCTCCAAGCCTGTGACCGATCTTATGGTGGAGAAGCTGCCCATCACCATCGAGCTCAGCGTGGCGGCCCTGACGATCAGCATCCTTGTGGGCATACCGCTGGGCGTGATCTCAGCGGTGCGTCACAACAGTTGGGTGGACGTCTTCACCATGTTGTGGGCCAACACCGGCATATCCATGCCGGTATTCTGGCTGGGCCTGATGCTGGCCTATGTCTTCGCGTTGGCGCTAAAAGGCACCCCCTTCGCGCTGCCGCCATCCGGGCGACTCTCCCCTGGCCTGCTGACCACGCCATATTGGGAGGTGTGGGGGCTGGAGGTGACCAAGGACACCATGCTTTATGCCGTGTGGGACTTCATCAGCCGGCTGAATATCTTGAACGCCATCCTTTCCGGCAACTGGCCCGTGCTGGGCGATGCCGTGAAGCACCTGCTCCTGCCCGCGGTGGCATTGAGCACGATCCCGATGGCCCTGATCGCCCGCATGTCTCGTTCCTCAATGCTGGAGGTCCTCGGGCAGGACTACATCCGCACGGCACGCGCCAAGGGATTGAGGCGTGTCGCGGTCGTGATGAAGCACGCCTTCCGCAACGCCCTGCTGCCGCTGGTGACCGTAGTTGGGTTGTCCCTCGGCAGCCTGCTCGGCGGGGCTGTCCTGACAGAGACGGTTTTCAATCTCTCCGGGGTGGGACGAATTCTCTACGACGCCATAACGGCCCGCGACTACGGCATCGTGCAGGGCTTCACGGTGGTCATCGCCGTCTTCTTTGTCATCCTCAATCTCATTGTTGACGTCTCTTACGCGTATCTGGATCCGCGCATCCGGCTGGACTAGGATCTCCACATGCACTCAACAACAACACCGGAAGTTGTGCCTCTGGAAGGGCTCGCTCCGTCCTCGGTGAGTCTCTGGCAGGTGGCCGGCCGTCGCCTGTTCCGCCGCAAATCCGCCATGCTCGGGATGTTCCTGCTCGGTGTGATGATCTTTGTGGCGATTACGGCTCCGTGGATCGCGCCCTACCCGCCCACTCTCTCCATGCTGGATGCCGACCCGCCTCAAGCGCTTGGCAGACGCTCCCCTCCGTGCGTGCATGCTCTGGGTTGCCCCGCTGATCAACCCCAGCACATCCTGGGAACCGACGGCAACCTCCGTGACCAGTTCAGCCGCCTGCTATATGGCGCGCGTCTTAGTTTGTTGGTCGGTCTGTTTGCCGTCAGCTTTGCAATTGCTGTGGGGACCCTCCTGGGCGCGCTGGGCGGCTACTTCGGCGGCTGGATCGACAACGTGATCATGCGCGTGATGGACGTGCTCTTGGCATTCCCCTCTCTGCTGCTCGCCATCGCCATCGTCACCGTGCTCGGCCCCGGCCTCACCAACGCGCTGCTGGCCATCGGCATCGTTTCCATCCCGGCTTATGCCCGCGTGATGCGCGCCTCCGTGCTCTCGCTGCGCGAGATGGACTACGTCTCCGCCACTCGCGCCCTCGGTGGCAACTCATTCGAAATTCTGTTCCGACGCATTCTGCCAAATGCCCTTACCCCGCTCATTGTCCAGGGCACGCTCGGCATCGCCACCGCCATTCTGGACGCGGCCGCGCTCTCCTTCCTGGGTTTGGGAGCCCAGCCCCCGCAACCTGAATGGGGCTCCATGCTGGGGGCGGAACGCAACCAGGTCTTCACCGCGCCGCACCTGGTTTTCTTCCCGGGCTTTG
The DNA here is from genome assembly GCA_035471605.1 of Anaerolineales bacterium. Taxonomy (GTDB): domain Bacteria; phylum Chloroflexota; class Anaerolineae; order Anaerolineales; family Villigracilaceae; genus Fen-1038. The sequence continues at coordinate 3,796 of DATIPW010000279.1, forward strand.
CCATCATGCTCACCGTGCTGTCTTTCAACCTGATCGGCGACGGCCTGCGCGATGCACTCGATCCCCGCCTGGCCCACGTCAGCTGATCCGGAAAAGCGCATCCAGCAGCAGCGCGCAAAGGCTTACGAAGGGTCTCGCCCTTCGTAAGCCTTTGTGCTCCCTGGAGTGGCCGTCCGGCGTTGTCGCTGGCGGCTTGGCAGTCAGCGCGCGGCCGGCGCGATCATCCCCCACGCCGCCAGCACCCCAAAGATCAGTAGGACGGTTGCTGCGCCGGTCACCACCTCGCGCGCCTCGCGCCGGTCAGCCAGGACGAACGCCGCGCCGGGGGGCGTGCCCGGGCGCACCTCCCACACGGGTCCCGCAAACCAGGCAAAGACCAACCCGCCCAGCAGCCCGCCGACATGACCCCAGTTATCGATGCCCGGCGTCAGCCCCAGCATCAGGTTCACCGCCACGATGAACAGCACGTTGCCGATGGCGCGCCCGAATTGATTTCCGAGCAGGCCGCGATTCTGATACAGGAAGATCCCCTCGGCCCCCACCAACCCGAAGACGGCGGTCGAGGCCCCCACCGAGTACCCGTCGCTCAGCACGAAGGAGAGCACGTTGCCCGTGAAGCCGCCCAGCA
>DATIPW010000280.1:0-3572 GCA_035471605.1 Anaerolineales bacterium
CGTCCGCCGCGCTCTGCAGGTAGCTTGGATTGGTGCTCATGACCCGCAGCAGGTGCTGCGGATCGCGCACGTAGTACAGCGAACAGTCGAAAGCTGCCCCCAGCCACTTGTGCGCGTTGATTACCAGAGAATCTGCCTTCTCAATGCCTTTCCACATCCAGCGGCACTCCGGCAGGATCATGGCGGAGCCTGCCATGGCCGCATCCACGTGCACCCACACGCTCTCCGACCTGGCCACTTCGGCGATCGATTCCAGTGGGTCGATGGCTGTCGTCGCGGTCGTCCCGATGGTGGCCACCACCGCACAGGGCACCCGGCCTGCCTGCCGGTCCTCAGCGATGGCCCGCGCCAGGGACTCGGCTTTCATCGCGAATTCGGCATCGGTCTCGATGACCCGGACGTTCTGCCGCCCAAAGCCTGCCAGCAGAGCCGCCTTTTCAACGGAACTATGGCTTTGCGGCGAGACGTATATCACCAGGGGACGGGACAGGCCCTGAAGGCCGCCGCGCAACAGCGCGAAATCGGAGGCCCGTTCGCGCGCGCAGATCAGGGCAACCAGGGTGCTGCTGGACGCCGTATCTTGGATCACACCGTGCCATTCTGTGGAGAGTTCCACCATCTGCCGCATCCAGTCCGTCGCCAGCTCCTCCACTTCGGTAAGGGCCGGGCTCGATTGCCAGGATAATCCCAGCACCCCGAGCCCAGTGCTCAGGTAGTCGCCCAGCACAGAAGAAAGTTCGCTGTTCGCGGGGAAGTGTCCGTAGAAGCTGGGATGCTGCCAGTGCGAGAGGCCAGGCACGATGATGCTCTCAAGGTCATGAAAGATCGCGCTGAATGGCTCTGGCTTGGCGGGAGGCGCACTGGGAAGTTGGCTGCGCACCTCCCCCGGCTGAACCCGGGACCGAACGGGGCGCCCCTCCAGGTGCTCGCGATAGTCGGCGACCCAGTCGATCAGCTCGTGCCCAATCTTCCGAAACTCAGCAGCATTCATGGGACGGGGCCTTCCGCATCCGGTCGGGCAAGGGTTGTCGGTCGGCCCGCCGCGCGATTCTCCGCCAGCTCAAGCACAAACAGCAGCGAGGACAGTCGGTTCAGGTATTGCTGCAAGGCCGGATTGATGATCTGTGCGCCCTTGCGAAGCTCAACAACCCGCCGCTCCGCGCGGCGCACCACGGCGCGCGCTAGGGCAAGCGCCGCACTGCCTTGAGAATCTCCTGGAACAATGAACTCACGCGGCATCGGGAACTCCCGGGCCAGGGCGTCGATCTGGCGCTCCAGCCATTCCACCCGCGCAGCATCGAAGTGGAACTGATGTGCCTGTTCGGGCGCGGCAGACACCTCCGCCATCAATTGATGCAAGTCTCGTTGGGCCTCGAGCACCAGCGTCGCAGTGCGCGGCTCACGGGCCGCAGATCGCGCCGCGCCCAGGGCCGCGGAGGCCTCGTCGAGGCTGCCCACGGCCTCAATCCGCGCATGGTTCTTCGGCAATCGCCCCTTGCCCAGCCAGCCCGTGCTCCCGTCGTCACCCTTGCGAGTATAGTATGACATGGCTGCATTATAATTTCTCAAGACGAGCATGCCTACCACGCATTATGGCATTGAGGCTGGCCCTGTGGCACCGGCGATGGGCTCGGAGCAAGGGCACCGCCTTTGCGGTTCGGGCAGGGTCAGGCCTCCTCAGCCGCGCCCCGGCTGCCCGGGGGCAATCTAGGACCATGCTTCTGCAAGTGCACGCTCAGATGATGCATCTGGCATTGGACCGGGTTGTCAGCGTCCGTGCCTTGGGGCATATGATCCGCGCCAACCTGCAGGTGGATTTCCCCTGGAATCAGTTTGGCCGACATGAGCTGCACTTCGACAACAACGCCTTTGACAGGGCTGACGCTCATCTTGCCGAGCAGCGCCGCCGCATTCAGCCCGCCCTGCAGGCGGGCAGAGCTCACGAGGCCTGGAGTGCCTTTGGGCGGCTGGCGCACACGGTGCAGGACTTCTATTCGCACACCAACTATGTGGATCTTTGGATGGCGGCCCAATCACAAGGCAGGCTTCCGCCGGCACCTCAAATCGACCCCTTGGATGACAGGCTGCTCAGCAGCGCAGCCCTGTGCTCTGGTAGGCCCTATCTGCCGTGGGGCTTCTTGAGCTTCGTTCCCCTGATTGGTGGCTGGGTTGACACGCTCCTGCCCGCCGACTCGCATGCGCAGATGCACCTCGATTCGCCGGCCCGGGGGCCTCGTTTTGAATATGCCTTTCAAGCCGCTGTGAAGCGCACGCGTGCAGAATTCGAATTCCTGGCGCGAACGCTTCCGGCGGGGCTACTCAGCCGTTTCCGGGATCTTGCAGTTCCGTAACGCCCGGGCAACGGTGGAAAACCCAACTTGCCGAAAAAGACGAGTACCTCCGCGTTTGGATCCCCAGGCCGAGTAGGGCACGACGCCTCCGCCTTCTACTCTGCGCGGCTGTACGCTGATCAGCCCCAGGAGCAGGCAGCCGAGTATGCCGAGTCGCCGCTGCCGCAGCATATCTTGAATCAGATCTTGCACACCTCTGCAGAACGCATGGCGGAGCTGCCCGACAGGTCCGTCCACCTGATGGTTACATCGCCGCCATACAACGTTGGAAAGGAATACGATGAAGACCTCTCGCTCAAGGAGTATCTGACATTCCTGGGACAGGTCTGGAAAGAGGTCCACCGTGTGCTCGTTCCTGGGGGCCGGGCGTGCATCAACGTCGCAAACCTGGGACGCAAACCCTACATTCCTCTGCATGCTTTCATTGTTCAGGGCTTGCTGCAGCAGAACTTCCTCATGCGCGGAGAGATCATCTGGGACAAGGGGGCATCTTCGAGCGCCTCCACAGCTTGGGGATCGTGGCGCTCCGCCTCCAACCCCACGTTGCGAGACGCCCACGAGTACATACTCATCTTCTCGAAGGATAGTTATCGCCGGGCGCGCGTCGAGGACCGCAAGGACACGATCACCCGGGAGCAGTTCCTGGAATTCACAAAGTCGGTTTGGACCTTTGCGGCTGAGTCTGCCCGCAAGGTGGGTCACCCTGCACCCTTCCCAGTGGAACTGCCCTATCGCCTGATCCAGCTGTACACGTTTGAGAACGAGGTGGTGCTGGATCCCTTCATGGGCAGTGGGCAAACTGCCCTGGCGGCCCTGCGTTGCGGACGACGCTATGTTGGCTATGAGAGCAATCTCGAGTATGTCAGGCTGGCAGAGAAACGCATAGCCAAGCAGGTATAATCTTTCTCATGGATCTCAAGCAGAGGCTCACGGAAGCCATGCGCCAGGCCATGAGGGCCAACGACGACGTCAGCCGTCGCACCACGCGCATGGTACTGGCGGCCATCAAGCAGGGTGAGGTGGATCGTCAGACCACCCTCGACGATACTGCGATCATGGGGCTGCTGCAAAAAGAAGTCAAGAACCGCCGGGAGGCCATTGAGGAGGCTGTTAAGGCTGGCCGCGGCGATCTGGTGGCGGAGAATGAAGCCGAGATCAAGGTGCTCGAGGGTTTTCTCCCGCAGGCGATGTCCGGTGACGAACTGCGGCAACTGGCGCAAA
>DATIPW010000281.1:0-6191 GCA_035471605.1 Anaerolineales bacterium
GACTTCACGCAGCACGGTTTTTGTCTCCTTGCCACCGCCAAAGGCAAGGTCAAGCGCGTCAACATGCAGGAGTTTGCCGACGTGCGGCCCTCGGGCCTGATCGCCATGAGCCTCGAAAAGGGTGACACGCTTGGGTGGGCACGGCCAACGTCTGGCAAGGACGAGATCATCTTTGTCACGGAGCGAGGCCAGGCGCTCCGCTTCCCGGAAAAGCTCGTTCGGGCCATGGGGCGCCAAGCTGGTGGCGTGCGCGGAATTCGTCTCGCCAGGGGCGATGCGGTTACCAGCGTGGATGTTGTGCAGAAAAAGGCTTCGTTGCTGGTGGTGACCACCGGCGGCTTCGGCAAACGAACCCCGTTGAAAGCCTACACCGCCAAAGGGCGCGGGACAGGCGGAATTGCGACCATCGACCGGAAGGCCCTGAAGGAGGTTGGCAGAGTGGCCGCGGCCAGGGTGGTGCAGGCTGAGGATGATCTCACGATCATCACGGCCAACGGCGTTGCGATCCGATTGCAGGTCAGCGCGGTGAAGGAGGCTGGCCGCGCGACCAAGGGGGTGCACCTGATCAAGCCCCAGTCGGGCGACTACGTGGCCACGGTTGCGCGGATTGCCGCCGAGGACCTGAAGAAGGCTGGAGCCGAGACCCCGGCGAACGCAGAGACAAAGTCACAGTCACAGGCTCAGAGTCGGGGATCGCGTCGGAGCTGATCGCGCACGGACCTGATCCGGGCGCAGATTGACTGGCAGATCGCGCCACTCAAGCCGATCTATGGAAGCCCTGAGCTTGAACGGCTTAATTGCTGGATCGCCAAGCGGCGCGCCAAGCTGTGGGCGGCTGGCCCGTGCCCCGAAAGGCAGTCGCGGCGCCCAACTAATCGATGTTCAGCACTTGCTCAAGAGACGACCCGTGGCCGTTGCCTGGGCGTGGTCGAATTGGGTTGAGATCCAGCCGTTTCAGTGCGATCCATCATCGGTCGCGAGCAGCTGGAGCTCTCCCATGGACACCTCGAGCAACCGGCCCTCGTGGAGGATTTTCAAGCTGCCGTCTGGTGCCAGACCGGAGAGCTTGCCACGCACGGGGGGCTGGCCGTCTCGGAGAAGTGCGACCTGACGCCCGCGCCATGCCAGGCGCTTTTCCCATGCTGCTATGAACTCGTCTGAGTCGAGCTTGGTGCGCCAAGTGATGAGGGCGGACAGCAGCTCACGCAGCACCTCGGCCCGGATCGGCGGGCGCCCGAGACTTGTCTCCATACTGGTGGCCGGGTAGCGAACACTCTCGGGAGGCGGCCCGGATGCCTCCAAGACGTTGATCCCGATGCCGATCACGGCCGCCTCGAGCGCGGCCCCGGTCCAGGCTGCCTCAACCAGCACTCCGGCAAGCTTTCGGCCCTCCACCAGGATATCGTTCGGCCACTTGATGCTGGCCTGCAATCCCATGGATCTGCACGCGTCCGCCACGGCCATCGCACCGAGTCCCGCCAGCCTGCTGTAGTGGGGCAGAGGGTCAGACGGTCCGCGCAAGATGACGCTCACGGCAATTGCCGTGCCTCGAGGTGTCAGCCAGATCCTCCCGAGGCGGCCGCGACCCGCGGTCTGCTCGTCCGCAATAACGACGGAAAGGTCCGCACCCCCCTCGGCGGCCCACGCCAGCGCCTCGTCGTTTGTGGAGCCAATTGTGCTCAATACACGAAGGCCGCCCAGAGGAAGTCCTCCCAGGGCGGCCCGAATGGCAAACTCGTCGAAATCTACTGCACGATGCTCCATGGATTCATATTGACATTTCCTTGGCGGACCTCGAAGTGCAGATGCACGCCAGTGGAATTGCCGGTACTGCCTGCCATCCCTATCACCTCGCCCCCATACACCACTTGGCATTGGCTGACATTGATCTGGCTCAGGTGGCCGTAGACCGTGGCAAAGCCGTCCATGTGGTCGATTTGCACCACATTTCCATAACCGTACTGGCTGAAGCCCGCGAACACCACGACCCCGCCGCCGGAGGCAAGAACAGCCGTGCTGGTGGAGGCGGTGATGTCGATGCCCAGATGACTGCCGGAATAGTTATTGCCTGAAACGGTATGCGGGCCATCGGTGGGCCACAGGCCGGGCGGGGATCCGGGGCCCGCGGCGCAGGCGCCGCCCCCCAGTTCGGAGGTGGCCGTTCCGCCCTGGCGATTGATGGTGGGAACGAATTCCAGCCACGAGACAAGCTCGCGCTTGCCCCCCGGAATCATGATGAGCTGACCCGTTTTGACGACTGGGTCGGTAAGATCCAGATCGTTGCTGGGCCAGCTGACAATCGCCGCACGCAGCATATCCGCATCGTGCTCATCGAGGGTCTTGTCCTCGTTCAGATCACTCTTGAACTTGTCCGCCACAGCCTCCAGCGTGTCGCCATCCTTCCAGGTGTAGGTGAGTCCATCCACCGGCGGAACAGTCAACTCCATTCCGGGGGAAAGGTTGGAGGGGTTGTCATTCAGTGTGGCTTCATTGCTGTACAAGATACTTTCTGGCTCGATCTCGTATTGCTTGGCGATGGCGAACAGCGAATCCCCCTGCATGACCCGGTACGTGATGGGCGCGGTGTTGGCCAGGCCGGTCACCGTGGTTTTGAGCGCCAAGCTGCGCGGGATGCTGGCGCTGACGGCCTGGGGCCCAGAACTGGCCGGGAGGGCAATGGATACAGGCTCCTCGGAGTCTGTCAAGGGGGCAGCCGAGGAGGAGCGGAAGGCCGAGGCTCCCTGCCCGGTCCACCAAAGGGTGGTGCCCAGCAATCCGAGGACCAGCAGCAGGGTCACAGTCCAAGAGACAACGGTAAATCGGTTTCGGGTGAGAGTCTGGATAATCATGCCAATGTCCTGGCGACGTTCATCGTGGTTCGAAGGACCTGGGCAGCCGGTTGTGCGTGACAGGCAGCCCAAGCCCGTATTCTACTAGGTGTCTTCCGTGAGCGTTTCGAGGAAGTGCTGGTTGTTCTTGGCGCGGTCCAGGCGTGCCAGGATGGCCTCGGTGGCCACCGTATGGTCCATGCCTGCGCCGGCCGGCGGGGCGCTGACCATCTGTGCGTACATGCGTCGCATCAACCAGACGCGCTGCAGGATATCCGGACCGAGCAGCAGGTCTTCGCGCCGGGTCGAAGAGCGTTCGATGTCCACCGCCGGGAAAATGCGCCGCTCCTGAAGCTTCCGGGACAGGAGCAGTTCCATATTGCCGGTTCCCTTGAACTCTTCATAGACCACGTCGTCCAGACGAGAGCCGGTGTCCACCAGGCAAGTGGCGATGATCGTCAGTGAGCCCCCCTCCTCGATGTTGCGCGCCGCGCCAAAGAAGCGCTTCGGAGGATACAACGCCGACGGGTCCATGCCGCCGGACAGGGTGCGCCCGGAGGGATTGACCACCAGGTTGTAGGCGCGCGCCAGGCGGGTGATGGAGTCCATCAGGATGACCACATGGCGCCCGATCTCAACCATGCGCTTGGCCCGGTCCAGCGCGATCTCTGCCGTGCGGACGTGCGAAGTCACCGGCTCGTCAAACGTGGAAGCCACCACCTCCGCATCCACCGAGCGGTCCATATCGGTTACTTCCTCCGGCCGTTCCCCGATCAGGGCCACCATCAGATGCACGTCGGGGTACTTGGTGGAGATGGAATTGGCTATGTGCTTGAGGATGGTGGTCTTGCCCGCCTTGGGCGGGGAAACGATCAACCCCCGCTGGCCGCGGCCGATGGGCGCGACCAGGTTGATCAGACGCGAGGACAGCGTGTCATGATCGATCTCCAGGTCGAAGCGCTTGTCGGGGAAGATGGGCGTGAGGTGCTCAAAGACGGGCCTTCGGGAGGCCTCCTCCGGCTCAAGCCCGTTTACGCTCTCGACCTTGAGCAGCCCGTAGTGCCGCTCTGACTCACGTGGCGGGCGCACGTGTCCAATGACCAGATCGCCGGCACGCAGTTCGTAGCGCCGCAACTGGGCTTGCGACACGTAGACATCCTGGTCGCTGATGCGGTAGTTGGCGGCCCGCAGGAAGCCGATGCCTTCGCTCATGATCTCCAGGACGCCGCCGCGCAATTCAACGCCCTCCTTTTGTGCCTCCACCTGCCGGATCTGCACGATCAGGGCTTCCTTCTTGAGGCGATTGAAATTCGAAACGTTGAGATCCTTGGCGACCGAACGCAGCTTTGCCAGGGGTTCGTTTTCCAGCTCAAGTATTTTCATGATGGGGGACGCCTTCTATGAATTCGGGGAAATGGTTCCTGGCTCGGCGCACAGCGCGAGCACGCGCTGACGGGACCAGGTCCTCGATGACTCGATTCAGGATGACAGTACGGGGTGATTCGCCAGATTTTGCGACGTGCTCAATAGACTGTTTCCAAACGGGGAGGTTGCACAGAGTATAGCACTTTCGGCGACTGCTGGCAAGCGGCTGTAAAGGCTGCGCTCCTGCAGCATTCCTGGCCAGGGGAGCGGCAAATGGGAGGGAGGCGCTTCTGCCCCGGCCCCAGAGCACCGGCTTGGGGTCATTGAACACTGGGTGCCGAGGAACACGTGGTGGGGACGCGGGTGCACCTGCAAGCCCCTGGAGCAATCTACACGGCCGTGCGCGTTCGGGGCGCTTGAAAGTCCAATGCGGCGGGGCGGGCGGCGTGCCAAGAGATGCGGGGTCCTCAGCCCCGGACCCAGTCCTGAGTTGCGGCACGGACCTCGTGCTTTTCTTGCGTGCGTCCCCATTCCCTGGTTGCCGATCCCGAAACAGGCTTGAATGGCAGCAGCGCGAGTGAATGCAGCCTTCGGCCGCCTCAAGCTACTGAAATCGAAACGTCCTATCGAATGCGCATACATGGATTGAACACCCATTGCTTGGTCTGGCTTGTTCCGCCACATACCTCGCCAACCCTGCCCCCGCGAATCATGACATGCCCAATTCACGCGTTGCCGCCAACAGGGGCGCATCCCCTGCTACAAAGTGAGAAAGTTGACAACCGGGAGCGGATTGGTTATATTGATTGAGTTGCGCCGACATGCAGAGAGGAGGATGTGATGAGACGGATGGTCTGGTTCTCTTGTATCTCCGCCGCGCTGATGATGGTTTTGGCGGCCTGCGGCCCGACGGGAAATAATGTGACCGTTACGATGACGGACTTTGCGTTTGAGCCGTCCCGGACCGATTTTGCTGCGGGCGAAACCTATACCTTCACGATCACGAACAAGGGTGCAGTTGCCCACGAGTTCGTGATCGCTGAACCCTTGGACGAGGGCGAGATGCACGGCGAGATGCATGAGGAAGGTGAAATGGAGCACGCAGGATTGATCGTGGAGGTGGAGGAGGATGAGCTTCCACCCGGTGGCAAAGTGACGATCGACGTCACTTTCCCAAGCCCGGCACCGGACCATGCATTGGAGTTTGCCTGCCACATCGAAGGGCACTACGAGGCGGGCATGCACACCCCGATCACGGTCCAATAGCCTCTGAGCAGATTGAGCAAGAGACCCCTGGCAGCATCATGCCAGGGGTCTTCTTTTGCCAGGTTGAAACAACGACAGCAGCCCAAGTCAACCGGGGCCAACACACGTGCCTTGATTGTGCCCCGGTGCGCCTCAGGCGGTCGCGCTGGTCGGGACACCCGATCCTGCGCGTGAACGGGTGCGGGGGGGCTAGTCCTGCGCGGCCTCGATCCCAGCCGACTCGTCGATGCCCTCGGAACCCATGTCGAGCGGCAGCGCCACCTCTCCGCTCAGTGTCTTCTGACGAATAACATTCTCGATTTCAGCGAGCAGGTCGGGATTCTGGCGGATGTATTCCTTGGCGTTCTCGCGGCCCTGGCCCAAGCGCGTCTCGCCGTAGGAGAAGAAGGCACCGCGCTTCTGTACGATCTCAAACTGGGCGGCCAGGTCGAGAACATCCCCGGATTTGGAAATGCCTTCGTTGTACATAATGTCGAACTCCGCGGTGCGGAACGGCGGCGCCACCTTGTTCTTGACAACCTTGACGCGGGTGCGGTTGCCGATCACCTCTGCGCCGAGCTTGATCGCCTGGATACGGCGGACATCCAATCGGATGGAGGCGTAGAACTTGAGTGCCTGACCGCCGGTGGTCGTCTCGGGATTGCCGAACATCACGCCAATCTTCTGCCGCAGTTGATTGGTGAAGACAACCGTGGTCTTGGTCTGGTTGATGGCGCCGGAGAGCTTGCGCAG
>DATIPW010000282.1:0-3344 GCA_035471605.1 Anaerolineales bacterium
TGCGCGTCGGGCAGTTGCGCACCTGGTGCAGGCTGCATTCGTGCCCTCTGGCTGAGATTCGCTCCATATGGGGCAAATCCCCCCTTCTGCAAAGCCATCAGCAGATCCCCCACTTGCGGGGCGCCAACCGCCCACGCGCCGTTCGCGGTCCATCGCCGTTGCGGACGCCAGTCGCAAGGCAGGTCACCCTCTGCCTCCAAGGATCGGCGCCCACGGATGTGCAATCCCTGCCCCTCCCGGTCTCGGATGGCATGGGCCACGACGTCCCTGTCCGGGGCTGTTGGCATCCCATGGAGAGCGATCGCCGCCAGCCGCCCTTCAGCGCACGCGCGGACCGCCTGGGTGCCGGCCCATCCGCTGAATTGGGCCTGAAGGGCCGACTGCGAGCCTGCATGCCTGGGCTTGGCGACTGAGCCGCATGGAGAGCAGCCATTCCCAAAGAATCACGATACTGAACCAAGAGAGGAGCAGCAAATATGAACGCAGGCGCAAGTGTTGGCAGGAAGATGGATACCAGGATCCTGATCTCCACCCTTTGGCTGATTGTCATCCTGAACATGATGTGGGCCGACATTCTTTCCTTGAATATTCCCGGGGCCGCGGAAGCGGTGGCCAAGACTGCAGGCGACACGCCGATCCCGCTGCTGATGTTGGCGGGCGCGATCGGCGTTGAGATCTCCACCGTGATGATCATCCTCTCCCGGGTGTTGCAGCATCGACTCAATCGCATCCTCAATCTCGTCGCGAGTGTATTCACCCTGGTGTTCATCTGGGGTGCCAGCTCCGCGTATCCGCACTACACGTTCCTGGCCTCGGTCGAGACCATCTGCCTGCTGCTCATCCTGTGGAAAGCATGGAAGTGGTCGAGTTCTGAGGCCTAGGACGGCGCCAGGTTCCCAAAAGGCACGTCCGCAATGTATCTCGGCGCCGGGCCAGGCCACTCCCGGTCGAGGGCCCGGCGCCGCCTGCACGAGGTGCAAACCGCAATGTCACAGGAAACCCTGCCGCAATCACCCAAGCGCTACGTGATCTCCCTCAACGACCTCCAGCCCAAGGACGCGCAGCGGGTCGGGATGAAGGCGGCCAGGCTCGCGGAACTGTTGCAGGCCGGTTTTCCGGTCCCCCACGGTTTTGTGCTCACCCTCGACGCTTTCGAAGAAGCCGTGGGGCAGCATGGCGGAGAATCCGCAACTCCCCCGGACCTGCCCGCTGCGTGGCAACAGGCACTGCGCGCGGCGATGACGGCATTCCAGGACTTCGACGTGGCGGTGCGATCGTCCGCCGCGGCCGAGGACCTGCCCGGCGCCTCCTTTGCCGGGCAGTATGAGACGATATTGAATGTGCGTGGCGTGGATGCAGCCCTGCGCGCCGTGCAGCGCTGCTGGGACTCCGCAGCCGATCCACGGGCCGCCCTCTATCAGGCGCGCCGATCAGCGGGCGACACAAGAAACATGGCGGTCCTGGTCCAGCGCATGGTGGCCGCCGAAGCCGCCGGCGTGGCCTTCAGCGCCAACCCCGTCACGGGAAACCGCGGCGAGTGTGTGATTAATGCGGTGCGCGGGCTCGGCGAGCGGCTCGTGTCCGGGCAGGCAACCCCCGACGAATGGCTTGTGGCCGGCGACACGGCGCGCCCAACCCGGAGCGTTGAAGGCGCGATCGACCGCGACCAGGCGCGCGCGCTGGCCGAGCTGGCGCGCAAGGTGGAGGCGCACTTCGAGCAGCCGCAGGACATCGAATGGGCGATCGCAGACGGAGTGATCCACCTACTGCAGGCCCGACCGATCACCGCCCTGGCCGACCCACCGGCGCGCGACCCGTATGCCTTCCCCCACATCCCCGACCCCGCCGCCTCCAGCCTGACCTGGGAGTGGGATGATGAGCACAGTGCCACGCCGATGACCCCCCTGATGGGAGACGCCGTGCAGTTGGTCTGGACGGGCGGCTCGGCACACCGGGCGCGGTGGCTGGGGATCCCGTACATTGCCGAATATCGATGGATCAACGGCTACGCGTACTATGCTGAGCACTTCCTTGAACCTGACCACCAGCAGGTTGCGGAGAAAGTGCGGCAGGCCAAGCGCGCGCAGGCACCCGGCATGCAGAAGTACTGGGAAGAGCAGGTTTGGCCGGCTTTCTCTGAAACGTACCGCTGGCTCCAGGAATTGCCGCTGGATACGATGCCCTTGGGCGAGCTGGCGGCCGCCTGGGAGCAGTATTGGGAGCGCGGCCCGCGCCTGATGGGCCTTCACTACATGGTCTCCACCATCGTATATCAGGTGCTGGAGGATTTCCTGGAGCTGTATGCCCGCCTCTTTCCGTACGAATCGGCGGTCGAAGCGCTGGCCCTGTTCCAGGCGTCTTCGGATGAGCTCAGCCGCGTGGCGCAGGATCTGTTGGCGCTCGCAAAGTACGCCCGCGGCTTGCGGCTGGCGTCGCGCATCAGCGAGGAAGACCCACGCGCTGCGCTGGAATCTCTGTCAAGCGTCCCTTCGGGAAAGCGTTTCCTCAGACGGTTTCAGCGCTTCCTGATCCGGCACGGGCACTTGGGGCAGCTAAGCATTGACTTCCTGAGCCCCTCCTGGTCGGACAACCCCGAACGGGTGCTGGTGGAAGTCCGCAAGCACCTGCATCACCGCGGGCCCAGCCCGTTCCAGAAAAGGGCGCGCCTGCGAGCCGAAGCGCGCGCCCGGGAACGGCGCAAGCGAAAGGAGCTGGGAGGTCGCCCGGCGGACCTGAAGCTGTTTGACGAGAGTGTGGCGTTGGTCAGGTCGGTTGCCAGATTCAAGGAGGACCACAACTACTGGCTGGACCGGATGCTCCAGGCCCACACCCGGCGCTTCTTCACCGGGGTGGGCCAGCGCGCCGCGGCCGCCGGCATCCTGGCGGAGGCCGAAGACATCGCCTTCCTCCACGCCGCGGAAGTGCCTGCCCTGCTGCGCAATCCGCGGCCGATGCAGGCCGTGGTCCTCGAACGCAAGCAGCGGCATTCGGCCTGGGCGGCCGCCACGCATCCCAAATTCCTGGGCAGAGCGCCCGAAGACGGTGCACAGCCGGATGTGACGCCGGCAGTAGAGCCTGCTTCCCCGACGCTGCTGCGCGGGACGGGGGCGTGTGCGGGAACCGCGGTGGGACCGGCGCGCGTCGTCGTGTCAAGCGCGGATTTCGGCCGCGTACAAAGGGGGGATGTGCTCGTCTGTCCGTCCCCGAATCCGTCCTGGATAGCCCTCTACAGCGTCGCAGCCGGGCTGGTGACAGACACGGGCGGCATTCTCTCCCACGCCGCCGTCATCGCGCGGGAGTTCGGGGTTCCGGCTGTGGTCGGCACGGGTGACGCCACCCGGCGC
>DATIPW010000283.1:0-4031 GCA_035471605.1 Anaerolineales bacterium
AGAGGCGGTGACTCGGGGCCAGGGAATCGAACCTTGAGTTGCCTGGCACCCGAGCAGGGCTAGTAGCTAGTTGGATATCAGATCCGTCCAGGAATCAAGACTCTCGACTGGCCAGCAGGCTGCGGAGCCTGCAGCTGCTGCCCGGCGGGGCTCACTGGACGCTGTGCCTGTCGAGCTTCTTCACCCGGGGTACGAAAACTGCGGCGATCCAAGCCAGGACCCACAGCGTGACGGCGCGCGAGATCCACACGAAGGCCGTCGGCCACGGCACTAGGGCCCGCACGGTGACCGCCATACCAGCTGGATACCGCTTCAAGATATCGGTGAAAATCGTGTCGGTATGCCACGCAATCCACCAAGCTGCCAGCAAAGCCAGCAGCAAGGTCACCAGAAGCAGTCGTCCGGCCGTGAGCCTGGGATTCGGTCGGCGCTTCCCAGAGCGGATGCCCCGCAGGAATGAGGCAAAATAGATCAGGGCACCGAGCGCGATCACGCCGGCGATGATCAACTGCACGTCGCGAATGGTCATCAGCTCGCGGCAGTCCGCACGCATCAGATCCACTTCGATGCCGCGACTCCAGCCGCAGGCGATATCGATGAGGAAGCCGATGGCGGCGCGGTCCGAGTTTGCCATGATAACGATGCCGTCGCCGTGCGCCATATCCATGACAACCAGGGGCTTCCACCCCCGGTGGTCGCCGGTCTTCCTCGCACCTGCAACGTTTCCGTCCACCTCGATGAGATCAAACCCCAGACCGATCACATGGCTTGATTCGGGGCTCTTGGCAAAGGGAACCGGGGTCAAGATCTCGTTCACCGATTCCGGAGAGATGACGCCGCGCCCCACCGGCTCACCATGGGGACCGGGCATGGAAGCTGCCAGGAAGATGGCCAGGTCGGCCGGCGTGGTGCGCAGGCTGCCCTGGGCGCGCGTCGAGTACACATACTCGGGTAGCGGATGGTTGTACCAATCGTGCCCTACGGCCGCTTGCGCGCGGAGAGCCGGCGTCCAGTCGTAGCTACTGTTGCGCATGCCCAGGGGGTCCAGAACTTCCCGCTGCATGTAGGTTGAGAAGCTTTCTCCGGTGATCTCTTCCACTGCCATTTCCAGGAGCGAATAGGCGTTGGACGCATAGTGGAAATCCTCTCCCGGGGCGCGTTCCACGTGCAGAGGCCGTGTTCCCCAAATGGCTCCGCTCAGGGCTTCTTCGATGGTTGGCACAGGCTGCCCGGGCTCGACACCTGTATCCCCATCCTCCGAGAGTCCCGCGGTGTGGCTCAGTATGCGGCGCACGGTAATCAAGTCGTGGTCATACTCCGATGGAGGCAGCGACCAGCGCTTGACATAACGGCTGATGGGGGCGTCGAGATCGATCCGGCCATCCTCCACCAGCGTCATGATCCCCCAGGCCGTGACCGGTTTGGACACGGAGGCAGCCTCGAAGACGGTTTCCGAATCGACGGGAATGCCGTCTTCCGTATCGGCAAGACCATATCCGCGCGCCCAGGCGACTTCGGCATTCTTCACAACTGCTACTCCTGCCCCAGGTACGCCGTGGACGCTCATGGCGCGTGCCACGATCCTGTCAAGCTCCGCATCCCCCGAGTCGGAGGATTGCGCCCGGGAGGAGGCCAGGGGCACGGCTGCCAGTATCATTAGAATCACTGGGAATGAGGCGAAAACAGCTTTCTTCTTCATGTTGTGTTCCTTTGCACGAGTGGTATGCCAGGACCTCGATCTGGCGCGGAGGGTAGGGGCGTCCTATTCGTCCAGCGCATCTTTGGCAGTGCGGTTGACGGAAATGAGCGTCAGACCGAGGTCACCGACGCGGCTGATGAGGCCGTGCAACGCGGCTTGGTCCTGGACGTAGCCTCGAATGATCGTCTGCACGGGATCGATGGTTTCGTCGACTAGGACCTGCATGCCGGCGAACCATTTTTCGCCCTCCGCCCCCAGTCGGCCGTGAATGCGCAGCTCAAACTCCGAGCCATTGGTTGAGCTGCTATTCGGTGTCATCGTCATGATCCTTCAGGTGAGGGGTCAACGGGGCGGCCGCAGGGCCGCCCCGTTGACCCCTACGCGTCAGTTGATGGGATTGCCGTCAATGGTGGCGGTGAGCGGCTTCCTCATGATGAGAAAGGCCGCGAGTACGCTCGGGACCCACGTGAGCAGGTACAAACCGACAGGAATCTCGGATAGCGTGTAGGCGCCCGTCGCCAGGCCCGAAGTCACCCAGAAAAGATCGATGAGTGTGTGAATGACAACCAGCGGCCAGAGGTTGTTGATTCGCAGCCGGACGGCGCCGTACAGAAGGCCGCCGATGAAGGCATTGAGGATCTGCACCAGGTTCTCCTGCAGCGGCATACCCCCGCCCAGGGATTGCACGATGTGCGCCGAACCGAAGAGCGCGGCCGGAACCAGCACGGCCTGCCACTTGCCGCGGGGCAGGAAAGCGCGGATGAACAGCCCCCGGTATACGGCCTCCTCGCTTATGCCGGTGAATGCCACGGCCAACAGAAACGCGAAGGCTCCCATGGACCCGCCGGGCGGAAGGTTGACGGTGCCGCGATACACCAGGGGCCAGAACATCAGGATGAGCGGGATCGTCAGCGAGTACACGTTGCGGGTCGTGTCCACGAATCCCGCGTCCTTCCACCATCCCATGCCACGGATGATGGCGAGGGGAACGATGGTCGTTACGGCGGCGGCGGCCACCCTGACCGGGAGCTCGGGGAAGCCAAGTTGGCGCCCGACGACCACTACAACGACTCCCAGCATTTGCATGATCACGACCATGAACGCAAGGGAAAACCAGAACGGGTATTTCTCAGCGAATTTCCTCATGGCATCTCTCCTCGATGCGAAAACAAACAGGATTGCTTCCGATGCCCGCGAATGTAGCCAAAAAGCGTATGGCTTGTCGCCATACGAACGTATGGTTTGTTGGGGTGGCGTTTCGGGGACTAGACGAGGCCATGCCGCGGGCGCGGCTGGTGTGTGGATTCGGCTTGGGGGGAATCGGCCGTCGGCCGATTCCCCCGCGGAATAGCATTGTGGCAATACACATGCGATTCGGGATAACTGGCCAGCTTGATCCGCAGGCATCAATTCGCCGGGTTGCCGTCGATCGTGGCCGTCAGCGGCTTCCTCATTATGAGATAGGCGGCGATTAGGCTCGGAATCCAGGTGAGGACGAACAAGCCGAGCGGAACGTCGGAAAGTGTGTAGGCGCCGGTGGAAAGGCCCGAGGCGCCCCAGAAGAGGTCGTACAAGGCGTGGATGATGATGAGAGGCCATAGATTGTTGATGCGCAAACGGACGGCCCCATACAGGACACCGATGACGAAGGCATTGAGCATCTGAACCACGTTGTCTTGAAGCGTCCAACCTCCGCCCAGCGACTGCACGATGTGAGCCGCGCCGAACAGGACTGCAGGTACAAGAACGGCCTGCCACCGGCCGCGGGGCAGAAACGCTCGGATGAACAGGCCTCGGTAGACCACCTCTTCGCTGATCCCCGTGAAAAGGACTGCCAGCAGACCTACAAACGCCGCCTGAGCACCAATTTGCACAGTGCCGCGATAGACCAGCGGCGTCAACATTACGATGAGCGGAACTATCAAGGCGTACACGTTGCGCGTTGTGTCCACGAATCCCGCGTCCTTCCACCAGCCCATGCTGCGCACGATGAGAAGTGGAACCACGGTAGTGGCCGCAGCAGCCAGAACGCGGACTGGCTGCTCAGCGACTCCTAATGCCCGCCCGGCCACAACGGTCACCGCGCCCAGCCCTTGCATAATGAGAACGGTAAAGGCGAGCGAAAACCAGAACGGCTGTCTCTCGGCGAAGTTCTTCATGCGGTCTTCTCCCTGTGGGAAGTGGAATCAGAACTGCTTCCGGCATGGCGGAATGTAGCAGGCAACCGCATGGCTTGTCGCCATACGAACGTATGGTTTCTTGGGGTGGCGTTTCGGGGACTACAGCAGACCGAGCTCTCGGGCACGGGCGACGGCGTGCGCCCGCCGGTGCA
>DATIPW010000284.1:0-6418 GCA_035471605.1 Anaerolineales bacterium
GCCCAAGCCTTCCGCCAACCCAGAGTCGCGCCGCAGGCGCTGGCTGAGCTCGTGCGCATGACGGAGGCCGGTCAGATCAACCTCTCCAGCGCCAAGGAGGTGTTGACCGAGATGTTCTCCACGGGGGAGGCGGCGGCCCGCATCGTTCACGCGCGCGGCCTGACGCAGGTCTCGGATGTTTCTCAACTCGCGGCCCTGGTGATCGAGACACTGCGGGAGAATCCCGCGGAGGTGGCCAGCTACAAGGCGGGCAAGACGGCGGTGGCCAACTTCCTTTTCGGTCAGATCATGAAGAAGGCGGGCGGGAGGGCAAACCCGCAGGTGGTGCGCTCCGAACTGGAGCGGCAGCTCTCGCAATAGCGCACGTTCATCTTGTGATGATTTTCATATTGACCCATCCTCGGGAGTCGGGTAAGGTTAATCCACTTTCGGCTTGGACCTAGCCTCAATGAGTCGTCTAGACGATACACCATACGGGTAGGCGGGCATCCCTTCGGGGAGCGCCCGCTTTCTGGTCTCATTCAGAATTCGTAGGAGCGGAGCATGTCAGAGCAGCTCAATGCCTTTGAGATGGCGCAGCAACAGTTTGATCACGTGGCCAGGCTGCTGAACCTCGACCCTGCCATTTCGGAAGCGTTGCGCTGGCCGATGCGCGAGTACTCCTTCCGCATCCCCGTCCGCATGGACGACGGCACAATGCGTGTCTTCCAGGGTTATCGCGTTCAGCATAACGATGCACGGGGACCGAACAAGGGAGGCATCCGGTTTGCGGCGGACGAGACCATGGACACGGTGCGGGCGCTGGCCACCTGGATGACCTGGAAGTGTGCCGTGGCCGACATCCCGCTGGGTGGGGGCAAGGGCGGCGTGGTCGTCGACCCGTCGACGCTCTCGGTCCATGAGAAGGAACGCCTGTGCCGGGGCTGGGTGGACGTCATGTGGAAGGACATCGGGCCGCGCAATGACGTCCCCGCGCCGGACGTGGGAACCACGCCGCAGATGATGGGCTGGATGATGGATGAGTACTCCAAGCTTGTCGGCCACTACACCCCCGGAGTGTTCACCGGCAAGCCTCTCGGCGGCGGCGGCTCGGAGGGGCGCACCGAGGCCACGGGTTTCGGCGTCATCTACACCGTGCGCGAGGCCATGAAGCATCTGGAGCTCGACCCCAAGAACTCGGTGGCGGCGATTGAGGGCTTTGGCAATGTGGCCCAATACGCCGCCATTGGTTTCGTCGAGATGCTCGGCGGCAAAGTGGCGTGCGTCTCCTGCTGGGATCGCAAAGACCGGAAGGCCTACACCTACAGCCACAAGGATGGGGTTGACCCGCGCTTCCTGATGCACATTGTGGATGAGTATGGCACGATCGACAAGGACAAGGCGCGCGACAGCGGCTACGTCCTGGAGGACGGCGGGGCCTGGATCGCCAAGGACGTCAATGTGCTCATCCCGGCTGCGATCGAGGGCCACGTCAATGCCGGGACGATCAAGAAGATGTCCAAGGGTGTCAAACTGGTGGCAGAAGGCGCCAACGGGCCGGTCACCCCGGAGGCCGACGAGTACTTCAAGGCCAACAACATCTTCGATATTCCAGACTTCCTGTGCAATGCAGGCGGAGTGACCACCTCATACTTTGAGTCGGTGCAAAACGACATGAACTACTACTGGACCAAGCAGGAAGTGCTGGAGAGACTCGACACGAAGATGACCCAGGCCTTCCAGGCTGTCCTGAAGATGAGCCTCCAGGAAAACGTGTACATGCGCGACGCCGCCTATATGGTCGCGATCGATCGCGTGGATCTGGCGATGAGGCTGAGGGGCTGGGCGTAGCAAAAACCGTCGGCGCCAAGGTGAAAAGAACCTGGCCGGGTTGCCCGGCCAGGTTTTCTTTCTTCTGCGCGGCTGCGGCCGGGACGCGCTAGATCTCGCAAAAGCGGTCGATGCGCCGGCCGATGATCGCCAGGCTGTCATCCCAGAACCGGCGCTGCTGAATGTCGATGCCGAAACGCTTCGCCAGGCTGGCCGCGCTCGCCTCGCCGGTTGACGCCAGGAGGCTCTTGTAGTCCTCCACGAAGGCCTGGCCGCGCTGTTGGTAGATCGCATACAGGCCGGTCGCAAACAGCAACCCAAAGGCATACGGGAAGTTGTAGAACGAAAGCCCCGGCGAGTAGTAGTGCGGCTTCCAGGTCCACATGTATTTCTGCAGGTAGCGTTCGTCGAGCCCATCGCCATAGGTGGCCTTCTGAGCCCGCTCCATGATCTCGGAGAAATCATCGGCTGAGAGCTCCGCCTGATCACGGCGCTCAAAGACTTCTTTCTCAAACAGGTAGCGCGAGTAGATATCCACAACGACCTGGGCGGCGCCCTGGATCTGCGCCTCCAGCACCGCCAGCTCCTCTTGCGGATCCCTGGTGGAAGCCAGCACGGCCTCCGTGACGATGGTCTCGCACATCGTGGAGGCGGTCTCCGCCAGCGTCATCGGCGTCAACTGCTGCAGCTCGGTCTTGCCGGCGGCGAAGGCGCACTCGTTGTGGAAGGCGTGCCCCAACTCGTGGGCGAGGGTGCTGACCTGATAGAAGGAGCCGTCGAAATTACACAGCACGCGGCTCTCGTTGACCCGCGCCACGCCCATGCAGAACGCGCCGCCGCGCTTGCCCTCGCGCTGCTCGGCGTCGATCCAGCGCTGATCGAAAGCACGCCGCGCAAAGGAAGCCAGGTCCGGCGCGAACGCGCCGAAATTCTCGACGATGAAGTCCCGGGCCTGCTCAAAGGAGTAGAGCTTGTCGCGTTTTCCCAGCGGCGCCGAGAGATCCCACCACGCGAGCTGCTGCTTGCCGATCTTCTGCGCCTTGGAGCGGAAGTAGCGCCGAAACATTGGAAAGGATCCCTGCATGGCAGCCAGCATGGCCTCCAGCGTCTTGCGGTCGATGTGGGCGGCATCCAGGGCGCCGTGCACGGAATCCTTGCGGCCCCGGCGCTTGTTCAGCGTGTTGGCCTCTCCCTTGACCCCGTTCAGGCATGCCGCGAGTGTCTCCTTGACTGACTCCCAGGCGCGGTTCTCGGCCTCGTAGCCGCGGCGCCGGGTGGATTCGTCCGGATGGGAGCGCAGGTTGATCAGTGCCGGCATCGGCAGCTTTTGCATCCGGCCGTCCAGTTCGAAATCCACGGTCATCTGCGAGGTGACCGTCCCCTGCAGCTTCTCCCACGCGCTGCCGCCGCTCAGGCTCATCTCGGCTGCCAGCCCCTCCAGTTCGTCGCTCATCTGGAAGCGGCTCAAGTGCGCGGCGTGTTTGAGCATGAAAGCATGGCCCTGGGCCGTCTTGTTCTTGCGGATGACCTGCGGCAGCGCCGGCCCCAGCCTGCCGAGCCAGCTGCGAAGCCGGACCATCAGCTTATCCATCGGCAGGCTGGCCTGCTCGAACTCGGACAGGGCGCGCCTGGCCGCCTGGTCGCGCGAGTCGGTTGTCACGAAGGATTCAATGTAGGGCACGATCGTGCCCCAGAGCGTCTCGATGGAGTTGATGCGGTCCAGCACCTCGGCCGTCAGCGCGCCCAGCCGGGCCACGGAAGTCCTGGGTCCCGCCTTGGAAAGCTGGCTGTCAAACAGACGGCCCAGCCGGGCCACCTGTGCCCGGTAGTCCCGGACAGCGGCCTGGAACTCGCTTGACTCGAGTGACGGATAGACGTTGCTCAGATCCCAGCGCGGAGGTGTGGACATGCGTGCTCCTTTGGATGAAGTGGGCGCAAGTATCCCCACTGCCGATTCAACCACATCTGCGAGCCGTGCAAGGGGTGCGTTGTTCTGGGGCTCTGCAGCCTCATGCCGCTGTTTGGTGGAGGACGGTGGCGGGCCTGGTAGGCCATTCGGCGCATCCCACAATGCGTCAGGTGGCGCTTCGTTGCACCACGGCAAGTCCCTAGAATCAGGTCAATCACGCAAGAACCATGAATGCCCTGACGCCTTTCTGGTCCGTGAACGAGCCCTGCGATCAGTCCCTGCACTGGCTGCAGCGGCGGCTCGCGCGCGCCGGTCTGCGACAGCTGCAAACGTTCGACCTGCACGACGCGCGTTTGGGGACGGCCGCGTGCGACTGCCCACATCACGGCACGCGCTCTTGCGACTGTCAGATGGTGGTGCTGTTGGTCTATGAGGAAGGGCACCCGCCCGTAACCCTGGTGGTGCACGGCAACGACCAAGAGAGCTGGGTCTCCGTCATCGATCGCCCTGACCAGCGGGCAGATCCCCAGACCATCCTGGCAATCCGGCGCGCATTGGAGGCGGATACCCTGCCTGAGGCGTAGGTCAATCAACCTGCGGCCCCTGTCCCACATGGGACCCGCGATGCAGAACTTCAAGCTTGTGTTGGGTTCCCCGTTTTCTCCGCGCCGTTTCCTTGCCGGGTTGTTCCCGTCACACTGGTTCGCCGTTTTTGCCATCCTGTACGGATTGTGGATCTGGCTGCCGTGGCTGGCGCCGGTCTTCATGCGCCTTGGTCAAGAAGGGGCGGGAAAGGCGATATACTTTGTCTACTCCCTCTTCTGTCATCAATTGCCGGAGCGCTCGTTCTTCCTCTTCGGACCCCAGAGCATGTACTCCCTCTCCGATGTGCAGGCTGCCTGGCAGAGCACGCTCAGCCCCATGATCTTGCGTCGTTTCAACGGAAACGACGCCATGGGCTGGAAGGTGGCGTGGTCCGACCGCATGGTCTCCTTCTACGGCACCGTATGGTTCACGGCGCTGGCGTGGTGGCCCCTGCGCAGGCGGATCCGGCCTTCCCCGTTGTGGATCTTCGCCTTGCTGCTCTTTCCCATGGTGGTGGACGGCGTCACACACGCCATCAGCGACCTCAGCGGCCTGGGCCGTGGTTTCCGCGACACGAACGACTGGCTCCTGGCCTTGACCGAGAAACCCCTGCCTATTGCCTACGCCGGCGATGCGCTCGGTTCCTTCAACTCCTGGGCCCGGCTGCTGACCGGCGTCCTGGCGGGACTTGGCCTGACCTGGTTTGCCTTGCCCCACGTGGAGAGATCCCTTGCCAGGAACTAGCGAAAAGATCAAGGTCCTCCTGGCCGATGACCACCACATGGTGCGCGCCGGCATTCGCGAGCTGCTGGAGGGGGCAGGCGATCTCCAGGTTGTGGCGGAGGCCGGCGACGGCGAAGAGGCGCAGGCGCTGATCCAGAAATTCAAGCCGGATGTGGCCGTGCTGGATGTCCAAATGCCGAAAGTGAGCGGCATCGAGGTCACCCGCTGGGTGCGGTCCACCCAGCCGGGCGTCGGCGTCTTGATCCTGACGGCCTACGACGATGATCCCTACGTGATGGCCGTCCTGCAGGCCGGCGCCAACGGGTACATCCTGAAGACTGCCCAGGCGGATGAGCTGGTGCAAGCCGTACGGGATGTGCATGAAGGCAAGTCCGCCCTGGATCCGGCCATCACCCGCAAGCTGATGTCCAACCTGTTCAAGTCCTCGGAACAACTCGCGGTCGAAGCGCTCACCGAGCGCGAGCTGGATGTGCTGCGGCTGGCGGCCCGGGGCTTCACCAACAAGGCCATCGGGGTGCAATTGGGGATCAGCAACCGCACCGTCCAGGGTCATCTGGCTCATATCTTTGCCAAGCTTCAGGCCGCCAGCCGGACCGAGGCCGTGATGCGCGCGGTCTCCATGGGGTGGATCGCCCAGGACACGGCCAGCCTGGGTGAATAGGCCGGCATGAGGCAGGCCCGGCGCTCCTTCGCGCAGCGGGGTTTGACGCTCCAGGTGCTGGTCCTGGTCATCCTCCCGCTGACGGTGCTGTTGACGGCGATCGCGGTTGGCAGCATTGCCATCCATCAGCAGGCCATGCGCGCCAGCCTGCCGCCGGAGGCGCAGCAGGCGGCGACCGACCCGACGCTCGAACTGACGCTGGTGGCGCCGCTGGTGCTGCTGGCTCCCCTGCTGTTTGCCCTGGCCGCGTTGTGGTTCGGCGCCCGGCAGATCGTCCAGCCGCTGCAGAGGCTGGAGGCCAAAGCTGCGGCGGTGGCGTCCGGCGACTTCGATGCCATCCGTGAATCGGTCGGCGGCATCTCCGAGGTGCAGCACCTGCAGGAAGAACTGGCGGCCATGGCGCGCCAGGTGCACGCTTCGCAGGCCGGTCTGCACGACTACATAGGCGCCATCACCTCGGCCCAGGAGGAAGAGCGCCTGCGGCTGGCCCGGGAGTTGCACGACGACACGATCCAGGAGCTGATCGCCCTCAAGCAGCGGCTGCAGCTGGCGCGGAAAGCAGCCAAGGACCACAGCACCGCGCCGCTGCTGCAGCAGCTGGAGAGCCTGGCCGAAAGCACAATTGACAATGTCCGGCGCATGACGCGCGCCCTGCGTCCCATATACCTTGAGGACCTGGGACTCGCGACCGCGCTCGAGATGCTGGCCCA
>DATIPW010000285.1:0-2263 GCA_035471605.1 Anaerolineales bacterium
ACCGATCCGGATGAGGTGCAGGCCATTTCGGGGACCCCTGGCCGTTCCGACGAGCTCTTTCTCAGAGAGGCCCTCGCCACCATGCGCCGTTGGATGGAATATGCCGATGCCAGGCTTGAAGGGAGCGGCATGCGCTGCTTCGTCTGCCCCGGCAACGACGACATGCCCGAAGTGGACGCGGTGATTCGGGAGTCGAAACATGTAGGGCTGGTAGAGGGTAGGATCATCCAGCTCGACGAACATCATGAGATGATTAATTCAGGTTGGACGACTCCGACGCCCTGGAACACCCACCGCGAGGAATCGGAGGATCAGCTGCGGCAGCGCATCCAGGTCATGATCGACAAGCTCCACAATGTCAGGAACTCCGTCTTCAATCTGCACAATCCTCCCTATGGAAGCGGGCTGGATGAGGCACCTGAGCTGACCAAGGATCTGCGCCCGGCCTATGCCGGCCGCTCTCTGGTGCCGGTGGGCAGCCGGGCCGTCCTGGAGCTGATCGAAAAGTACCAACCCTTGCTCGCCCTGCACGGACACGTGCATGAGGGCAAGGGCACCCGCAAGTACCGGGGAACCCTGTGCATCAATCCCGGCAGCATGTATGAGCAGGGGATGCTCCATGGCGCGGTCGTCGAGCTCAAGCCCAAGAAAGTGGGCAACTACGTTCTCACCACCGGGTGAGTCTGCCGCACTCTTGGTCGGCGCCGGCGAAAGGAGGGCCAACTCACAAAACATCCGGGTTGCAGAAAGGGATTGACGAGCGTGTTGTCGATTCCATTCCCGTCTGATCGGCGGGAGTGGGCCGAAATCATGCGAAGGAGATTCGGATGAGCACTGCAAGCCTGTTTGTTCGCAAGGCGAGCGGGTTGGTGCGGGCATGGTCAGTATTCGATGCCTTCATCTATGCCACGTTCTCCATCAACCTTATCACACTCGGTTTGTTCATCTTTTCGTATTCCTGGTACTTTGAGGGCAGTCTCGGCACCGCCGTCGTTATCGGCGCCGTGTTTACACTCTTTGAGGTCATTCTCTACGCCAGCCTCATCTCCGCCATGCCGCGTGCTGGCGGCGACTATGTCTGGCAGAGTCGCATTCTCGGACGCGGGCTGGGGTTCCTGCTCACGGTCACCGGCTGGTGGTTCATCCTGTGGCTCTGGGTTCCGCTCTATGGCCAGATGCTGGCTTATGAGTTCCTCAGCCCCATCTCGGCCCTGCTGGGATCCGCCCAGACGGCCGTGTGGTTTGCCACCACGCCGCAGGGCCTGCTGACCAGTAATCTGCTGGTGTGCCTGATCGTCTTCATCTACATCGCCATCGGCATGAAGTGGTACGCCCGTGTCCAGAAGTTTTCGTTCTGGGTCGGCATGGCGGGCTTGGCCGCCGTCTTTGTCCTCCTGCTTCTGGGTACCAAGGAGGCCTTCGTCGCCGGACTCAATGCCAACATTCCGGCGCTCTATGGCGTCCCGGCCGCCGACTACTACGCTGAGACTCTGGCCGCGGGTGATGCTGCCGGCGTGACTTTTGGGTCCCTCGGCGTGATCGCCTTTGGGGCCAGCTTCGCCCTGATCCCCATGATCGTCTTCTTCAACCTGTGGCCCAACTGGGGCTCGACGCTCTATGGTGAAGTCCGCGGGGCCTCCGACTACAGGCGCAATTTCTGGGGCATGGCCTCTGCAGTCATCGTGACCGCGGTCTTGGCGCTCATCTTCTTTGCCCTGATCGACAAGACCATGGGCTGGGATTTCTATCACAAGGCCAACGGCGCCTTCATGAGCTACTTCTTTGGATACACAGAATCGGTGCCGATCCCGGTCTGGCCCTATCCGGTCCTGATGGCCACCTTCTTGACCAGCAGCCGGCTGCTGCAGTTCCTGATCGTGCTCTTTGTCGGCTTCTGGTGGTTTGGCTGGTCCGGAACCGTCTTCCTCTCCTCCACCCGCGTCATCTTTGCCGCTGCGTTCGACCGCATGCTTCCCGAGTGGGTCTCGAAGGTCGAGCCCCGCACCAAGACCCCCATCAACGCCCTGCTGCTGATGGTCGTCCCGTCGGTGATCATCTCCATCCTGTATTCCTACAACATCTTCACCTTCCAGACCATCACGCTGGATGCCACGCTCGTAATCGCGGTCACCTTCTTTGGGACGGCGCTTGCAGGCATTGTCTTCCCGTGGCGCCAGAAGAAGATCTTCGACGGCTCTCCCATTGCCAAGTTCACGGTGCCCGGCTGGCTGGGCTGGGTCGTCACGCTGGCCTACTGCGCCGC
>DATIPW010000286.1:0-9961 GCA_035471605.1 Anaerolineales bacterium
ATCGACGGCGTGACACCCACCGAGGCCACCGCCGAATCCGGGGAGTACCCCATCGCCCGGCCGCTGTTTATCTATTCCAGCGGGGGCATCATGCGCCACAAGCCGCAGGTTGCTGCCTTCATCCGGTTCTTCATTGAGAACATCGACCAGGAGATACTGGACGTTGGGTACTTTCCTGTCAGCGCCGCCCGCATGCAGGCCGATCTGGACTCCTGGAAGGCGGCGGTAGGCCGATGAGCGGAGCGCCGCACACATGACCGACGCAAGCCTCCACCAGGACCCGGTTCCACCCCCGGTGACTCGCAATTCTCGCCTCAGGCGGCGCCCACGGCGCGCCGAAGGCGCGATCCAGGCACTCTTGTTCTTCAGCGGTCTGTTCTCCATCCTGATCACGATCGGCATCGTCTATGAGCTGGGCAAGGAGGCCCTGCTGCTTCTTGGCTCTCCGGATTTCAGCCTGATTGAAAGTCTGACGACCACGAAGTGGCAGCCGCACACCGGCAATTTCGGGATCTGGCCGCTGGTCACGTCGACGCTGGTGACCAGCAGCCTCGCCATGCTCACCGCTGCGCCTCTGGGCGTAGCGGTGGCCATCTACCTCAGCGAGTATGCGGGCACCCGGGCCCGGAGCATCCTGAAACCGGTGCTCGAGATGTTGGCCGGGATCCCAACCATCGTCTACGGCTACTTCGCGCTGATGTTCATGACCCCGCTGCTGCGCGCCATCTTTGGAAAGGGGGTGGTGGAGATCTACAACACCGGGTCTGCCGGGCTGGTTATGGGTATCTTGATCCTGCCGCTCATCGCCTCCATGACCGAGGATGCGCTGCGTGCCGTCCCGCGCTCCCTGCGGGAGGCGGCGTACGGTCTGGGGGCCACGCGCTTGGAGGTGGCTCTGCGCGTGGTGGTTCCGGCCGCCCTATCCGGCATTGCTGCCGCCCTGATCCTGGGAATTTCTCGCGCCGTCGGGGAAACTATGATCGTGGCCGTCGCCGCCGGCGCCGGCCCCAAGTTCACGCTCAATCCCTTCAAGGGTGCCGAAACGATCACCGGGCACATTGTGCGCATCGCCGGTGGCGACCTCTCGTATGATTCGGTGGACTACAACAGCATCTTTGCCCTTGGCCTGCTGCTCTTCTTGGTGACCCTAGGGCTGAATATTCTCAGCCGGCACATCGTCAGGCTGTTTCGCGAGGTCTACGAATGAAACACGATTCGAGGCGCCAGAGTGCCGGTGTTCACCTGGCTGGCAGACGGCGGGCAGCCACCGTCGGCCATTTGGTGCTCCAGCTCGCCACGGCAGCTGCAATTCTGGCGCTCTGTGGCTTGTTGCTGAATATCATCAACGGCGCCTTCGGCTACGCGGCACTTGAGCCGCGCGTGCCGCCCGAATCGCTGGTCCAGGGCGGAAAGCCGCTGGCGCAGCAGAGCAAGGAGCAGCTGGTAAATCTACTAGAGTCCCGTCTGTCGTCTGGCGCGTTCAATAAGCTTGACCGGCAGAGGTCTTGGGATCGGCGCTCTCGCTCGGACGTCTACCAGTTGGTGCTGGAACGTATCGTTCGCTTTGACGTGGTGGATAGCTGGAATCTGCTCGAGTCGCTGACTGCGCGCCAGGAGATCAAGGCGTACGTTCAGGCTCGCTATCCTGGCGCCGAACTCCGTTTCGTCCCCTGGCTCAACCCGCGTTTTGCCGCGCGACCGCAATCCAGTGAACCCCTGACAGCTGGAGTCCGGACAGCCATCCTGGGATCGTTGTGGACCATCCTGTTCACTATCCTGCTGGCTTTTCCCTTCGGAGTGGGCGCTGCTATCTACCTCGAAGAATACGCCGGGGACAACTGGCTCAATCGCGCCATCCAGACCAATATCAATAACCTGGCCGGCGTGCCATCCATTGTCTACGGCATGCTGGGTTTGGCGATTTTTGTGCGCTTCATGGAGCCCCTGACCAGCGGCGAAGTGTTTGGTGTGGTCGACCCCACCACGGCTAACGGGCGAACCGTGCTGGCCGCCGGGCTCACCCTTGGCCTGCTGGTGCTTCCGATCGTCATCATCAACGCGCAGGAGGCCATTCGGGCCGTGCCCGGCTCACTGCGCAATGCGAGCTACGGATTGGGCGCCACCCGCTGGCAGACCATCTGGAACCACGTCCTGCCGGGCGCGCTGCCCGGAATACTGACCGGGACGATCCTGGCCATCTCGCGTGCCATCGGGGAAACGGCCCCCCTGGTGGTTGTCGGAGCCTCCACGGCGATCAGCTTCGACCCGACCTCGCCCTTCTCGAAGTTCACCACGCTGCCGGTGCAGATCTATCAGTGGACCTCCCGACCCCAGCCTGAGTTTCGCAGCCTGGCGGCAGCCGCAATCCTTGTGCTCCTGATCCTGTTGCTCAGCCTGAATGCGTCTGCCATCCTGCTGCGCAACCGCTACTCCCGGAGTCTATAGGCCGTGTCTCAGCCCATGCCAAACCCCACGAACGGACCGGTGCTGGAAGCCCGTGACCTGGGCATCCGCTACGGAAGCTTCCTGGCGGTCACTGGGGTGAACCTGTCCATTGCGCGACATCAGATCACCGCCATTATTGGTCCTTCCGGTTGTGGCAAAACCACCCTGCTGCGCTCCTTTAACCGCATGAACGAACTGCTTCCGGGTACCAGCATCCAGGGTAGGGTGTACTTCGAGGGACAGGATCTGTACGATCCTGCGGTCGACCCGGTTGAGGTTCGCTACCGGATCGGGATGGTCTTCCAGAAGCCGAATCCTTTCCCCAAATCCATCTATGACAACGTGGCCTGGGGAGCGCGGATTCACGGCTTTCGGGGGAACGCTGACGACCTTGTGGAGTCATCGCTGCGCCAGGCTGCCCTGTGGGATGAGGTCAAGGACAAGCTCCGCCAATCCGGTCTGGCCCTCTCGGGGGGCCAGCAGCAGCGCCTGTGCATCGCACGTGCCCTGGCCGTTCAACCCGAAGTCATCCTGATGGATGAACCGGCCTCTGCCCTGGACCCCATTGCCACCCTCAAGATCGAGGAACTTATGCAGGACCTTAAGCGGCGGTATACCATCGTGATCGTGACCCACAATATGCAGCAGGCGGCGCGCGCCTCGGACTACACGGCCATGATGATGCTGGCAGAAGGCACGCGTGCCGGGACCATGATCGAATACGATGAAACCAACACCGTGTTTACTCGGCCCCGCGACAAACGTACCGAGGCCTACGTTACCGGAAGGTTTGGCTAGTAGGGTGGGCTGCACTGCCCGCTCTGGAGAATGGAGGGCGCATGCCTCGCAAGACCTTCGAAGCTGAACTGCAACAGGTCAAGCAAAGCGTTTTGTTGCTGGGCAGCATGGTCGAGCAGTCGATCATTGACTCAGTCGAGGCCCTCAAGCAGCGAGATGTCCCGGCAGCTCGGCGGATCCTGGCGGCCGACAAGAAGATCAACAAGAAGCGGTTCCAAATCGAGAGTCAACTGCTGATCCTGATTGCCACGCAGCAGCCAATGGCGCATGATTTGAGGCTGCTGGCCTCGTGCTTGGAGATCATCTCCGAATTGGAGCGCATGGGAGACTACGCCAAGGGCATTGCCAACATCAACATTCGCATGGGAGCCGAGCCCCTGCTGAAGCCGCTTATCGATGTCCCACGCATGGCGCAGAAGGGCGCCGACATGCTCCGTCGGGCGCTCACCGCTTTTGTCAACGAGGACATTGAGACCTCAAGGCGGATACCCGTTGAGGACGACGAAGTTGATGCGCTGTTCAACCAGGTCTACCGCGAATTAATGATGATTGTCATCGCCGATCCCAACACCATCGAACGCGCCAACTGGCTTCTCTGGACGGCCCACAACCTGGAGCGGTTTGCGGATCGCGTCACGAACATTTGTGAGCGCACCGTGTTCGTCGTCACGGGTGAGCTGGCTGAGATCAACGACACCGACAGCGAGTTCTGGAAGCAACAGTGATCCCCTTGCGGGGAGTGCTTCTTCCATCCACGGGAACGCGCCACCTCCGCAGACGGCGGATTGACCAGATGCCGAAGTGCTGACCCGCCCGGGGTCATGAGGCAGACTTCGGCGTCCTCACGGCCGGCCTAGCGGCCTTTCGGGCCTCGGGGCCTATGACGTGCCGGCGCTCCGCGAAAAGGCGGTACCGTCAGGCTGACAATCCGGCACAGGCGCTCATCCCTCAGCCGTGACGCAAGACGCGCATCGAGGCTTTCGAGCGAATCGGCGGCAATCGTGATGACTGTGGGAAGTTCGGCGTTGGAGCGATAGCCAAACAGCTGGTACAGCTTCTCTCGCACCCACGGCGTCATGGATTGAGTGCCCAGGTCATCCAGGATCAGAAGCCGTGACGTTCGGATCTCCTCAAAGCGTCGGTCAAAGGTCGTTGGGCTCGAGGGGCTGAAGGTTGCCCGAAGATGATCGAGCAGATCGGGAACCATGACAAAGAGGGGCGGATCCCCCCGTTGCGCAAGTGCGTTGGCGATAGCCGCCGCCAGATGAGTCTTTCCGGATGCATAATCGCCGCTGAGCACCAGCCATCCATGGGGTGCCGTGGCAAACTCCTGCGCCACGTTCAGCGCCTCCTTGAGGGACTTGAGCGCAGACGCATCCAGACCTTCATCCCGCCTCGGCAAGAACGCGTCGAAGGTCTGGCGCGAGTGCAGGTCGAGGGAAGACAATTCCTGGTGGCCGGAATCCTGCATGGGTCGCCGGTAATCCGACGCAAGGATCCGAACTTGCGTCACCAGATCCGGGTCGGCCAGCCTGGAGCGGATGCGTTCGTCGATCTCGCTTAGCAGCAGGTTGGTGGTGACAATCGTGGGGAGTCGGTTGATGTAGCGGAAATTGACCACCTGGAAGAGCTTCTCGCGCGCCCATCCGGAAGCGTTCTGCGTCCCGAAATCGTCCAGCACGAGCAGCTGCGCATTGCGGATCTCATCGAAACGGCGTTCAAAGGTCGTGTCCTCGCTGTCATAGGCGGCCCGCAATGTATCCAGGAGATCGGGCACCGTTAGGAACAGTGTTGGCACGCCCATTCCGACCGCGTAGTTGGCAGCGGCTGCGGCCAGGTGTGTCTTGCCACAGCCCGAACCCCCTTGCAGAAAGAGCCAACCGTTCAGGTGTTCAGCATGGTGCTTGGTCTGGTTGTAGGCCATTTGGAGGGAGTTGGCCTGCCTCTCCCCAATGCCCGGTCGGCCCGTGGGCCTAAAGCTCTCGAAGGTCAGAGTCCGCAACTCGTCCAGGTGGCTGAGAGCGAACAGGCGGTCGCGCACAACGGTGGCCACCTTCCCCCTTCGGCACGTGCAGACAAAGACCTCGCCGAAATCCGGATGCCCGACCGGCACATCCTTCCGCAGGTAGCCCACTCCGTGGCAGTGTGGGCAAGCCGGATCGCCGAGTGCTGGAACTCCCGCTTCAGCCGCGGATGAATTTCCTGATCTTTTCCTCAACGTCTCGCTGGCGAGTTGCCTGATTGTCTCGTCGATTCTGCTTTTGGCCACGACCCTCTTCCTTCCAGCGCTTCAAGATCGCCTGACAGTAGCTCCAGCTCCGCTTGTTGTTTTTGGCCGCGAGGTCTATTGCCTGCTCGATCCATTCGCCGGGAAAGCTCTCTTCGGCATCTTTGAGGGCATCCGCGATCAGCGGCGTCAGCGGGCCGATATTCTCCTCGTAGAGCCGGAAGACGTTGGGCCTCTCCAACGGCATCAGGGAAACGGCTCCGGTGTCCAGCGCCTTGCCCTGATCCAGCGCCCGGGCCGCCGCGCGCCCCCTCGGCGTATTCAGGAAGTACCTGGAGCTATTGCCGCGGCCCGCACGAAGCAGAACCCCGCGTTTCAGCGCGGATTCCAGTCCCAGGGCCACATGCTCCGCGTTCAGGCCAAGATCGGCGGCAGAGAAGTCCTGCGCGCTCAGCGCCTTGATCGCGCTGTCCATATGCTCTACGCTCCACAGGGCATGCAGGACGACTTTCAGCTCGGCGGCGTCCGTGATGTCGCGCAGCAGGTCCCTGAGAAAGGTGTCAGGAATGGGCGTGAACGTCTCGGAGTCACCGAAGCCGGGGAATGTCTTCCTCGCTGGCACCGGTCTGCTCTCCTGCCTTAGGCTTGCTCCCAAGTCGCCGCGCTCTCGAACTTGGCCAGCTTGTTGAGAAAGATCAGCTTGATCTCGTCGGTTGGCCCGTTTCGGTGCTTTGCCACCCGAAGCTTGACCAGGCTGTTTTTGCTCTCGTCATCCTCCCACTCGTCCGGCCGGTAGATGAACATGACGATGTCCGAGTCCTGTTCCAGGGATCCGGATTCGCGCAGGTCCGAGAGCTGTGGCTCCTTGTCAGCCCGCTGTTCCACCGCCCGGCTGAGTTGTGCCGCGGCCAGGACTGGAACATTGAGTTCCCGCGCCAGCACTTTTAGGTTTCGCGAGATATAGGAGACTTCCTGCACGCGGTTGTCGGTGCGGCTGTCCCCGGTCATGAGCTGCAGATAGTCCACAATGATCAGGTCCAGACGGTGCTCCAGGTGAAGCCGGCGGCATTTGGTGCGCAGTTGGATCGGAGTGATGGCAGGCGTATCGTCCAGGAAGATCTGGGTTTCTGAGAGCTTCTGGACGGCCTCGGCCAGCAGGCTGAAGCCGTTTTCATCCAGGCTGCCGGTATGCAGGCTCTGGGAGACAATGCCCGTCTGTTGGGCAATCAGTCGCTCCGCGACTTGCGAATTCGACATTTCCAGCGAGAAGACCGCGACATGCTTCTTGTGCATCAGGGCCGCGTTCTTGGCCACAGAAAGCAGGAACCCGGTCTTCCCTTGACCCGGACGACCGGCGATGATCAGCAGGTCCGAGGGCTGCAGCCCCCGCAGCAACTTGTCCAGGTCGATGAACCCCGTCGGCACGCCGTAGATCTCCTCCCCGCGCCGCCCGGCCTCGGCAATGCGGTCGTAGTAGTCACGCAGGACATCCCGTATGGGCTGTACATCATGCCGCAGGCGTCGTTCGCTCACATTGAAGACGGCCTTTTCGGCCTCGTCCATGACGCTGTCGATCTTCAGGTCCTCGTTGTAGGCCACCGAGGCAATGGAGTTTGCGGCCGCGATCATCCTGCGGCGGATCGCGTGGCCCTCCACGATGTGGGCGTAGGCGGCAGCATTCAAAGAGCTGGGCACCTGGTTGACCAGGGCCGTCAGGAACGCCCGGCCGCCGATCTCGGCCAGCTGGCCCTTGCGCTCGAGCTCTTCGGTAAGCGTCAGCAGGTCTATCGGAATCCGCTGCTCGTGCAGGCTGGTATAGGCCTCCCAGATCCAGCGATGCCGGTGAATATAGAAATCATCCGCCTGCAGAAACTGGGCGAGGTCGTAGTACGCCTCGGGGTTGATGACCACCGCTCCCACGACGGCTTCCTCGGCTTCCCGATTATGTGGGACGCCGGGAACCGAAGGCGGGGCAGCCGTCTCAACCGGCGGGAACTCGCTCATTTCTTCTTGGGCCTCTTTGGCGGACCTGGCTTCTTGGAACCCGGATTGTCTCCGGTGTCCGTCTGATCGTCCTGCGCTTTGTCATCACCCCCGGGGGGCTCTTTGTCCAGCTTGTCCAGGTTCAGCTTGCCCAGGAAGTCCTCAAACACCGAGAGCCGCTCGCTGCTGACCTCTCCTATCGGGGGACTTGCGGGGCTTGTCTTGGGGGAAGCAGCCGTCCCAGGCGGGGATGTCACGTCGGCCTCCGGCATTATTCCGGCATTCCGCATGACACTTTCATCGACGAAGATCGGAACATGGGCCCGCACCGCCAGCGCTATGGCATCGGATGGCCGGGAGTCCACTTTGGTTTCCTGCCCGCCAACATCCGCTACGATACTGCCATAGAAGATGTCCTCTTTGAGCGAGACAATCTCGACGCGTCGGATCTTGGCGTTTAGCGTGGTGAAGATGTTCTTCAGCAGGTCATGAGTCAGGGGACGGATCATCTCAACTTCTTGCAGCGCAACCGTGATGGCTTCTGCCTCGTACTGGCCCACCCAGATCGGCAGATAGCGCTCTGCCCCCACTTCGCGCAGGATTACCAGTTTCTGGGGAGACATGAGATTCACTCGCACGCTGTCTATGGTTACTTCGATCATTCCTGAACTCCGGGATCGCACAATTCTAACATGCGCATGTAGAGGCCCCCGTCAGCAGCTCGCCCAGTCCTGGCGGACAGGCCCGTGCACGCGGCCCGCGCGACTCTATGCGTTCAGATGATACGTGTGAAAGTTGTTCAGGCAGGGATTTCCCCAGCAGATGTGCATCTCGCGCGCGGTCAGATCGATCACCAGGGCGCTGATGGTCTTCTCGCGATCCAGTGGATCGGTCCATTCGATCGCATGGTTGCAGATCGAATTCGGCAGGTTCACGTGATCCTTCTGGATCGCCTGCAGGGAATTGATGCCGTGTGCCGAGTTCTGGCGCAGCAGTCGGTTGGCCCGGAAGAATCGCACCCGGGAGGAGATCAGTTCCTCCGGATCGCTTTCGATGCCCTTCATATGATCCGAGAGGTAGTGGTTGGTGTGGACAATGTATCCATCACCGCCGTTCAGGATTTCAAAGCGCGTCGCGGACACCTCGAGGGAATACATCTCCCCGCTCTCGTGAACCAGGAGATGGTTGTAGCCGGCAGCGCGATGCGTCACCAGGGCGCGGCCGATGGCGCTGGAAATGCGTTTGGCCGAGAGGACCGCACGTGCCACAACCAGTCGCGGGATGCCGATCCGAGAATCAGAAGGGTAGACACTGTCGATCAGCTGCGCGATGCCGTTGGCGTTCAGGCCCACGTTTGGGAGCAGGCCGCCGTAGGTCATCGCCAGGAACGGGGCCTCGTCGTTGGGCCTGACCCGCACCACGAACACGTCTTCCTCGTCCTCGGGAATCCAATCCTCCGTGTGCGCCGCCAGGACATGCCCATCGGCGGTGCGCTCTTCGTTGACCGCAAAGCTCGTGCAGCGGGTGAGATGCAGGGCATCGGTGGTGACGGCCTCCATGGTGTTTAGGGCCATCACGTCGTCAAACGCCACGTTCGCGCCTGCAGCGATGCCGCGCAGCTCATCGACATACTGCGGGTACCGCTCCTCAGCGAAGGGCAGGTATTTCCTGGCCTGGATCTGCGCCCCCTCCCAGGTCAGTTCCAGCTGATCGTAGGTCTGGTCAATCAATTCGCGCGCGTTCGCAACGCTGTGCTGCACCTGTTCCCGGCGGGCCTCGCCCATCTGGCGCCCGATTTCGGAGTGGGTACCCGAGAGCTCGATTAAAGGTGGTGGAACATCGTGTATGGGAGTGTTGGGGACTTCGATCTTGGGCAACATGCCGCCTCGCCAAAAACACAAACCGGCCACGGCTTGGAGCACCGTGGCCGGTCATTATAACATGCGGGTCTTGAGTGTCTTCTGGTATGGCCGGTGAGGCGGCCCAATCTATGATTGCATTGGTGCCTGCGGACTGGAACTTGAATCGCGCGGCTCACTGGGTGGGGTCGTGGAAGGCTGGCGTGGGGGAGTCTTCGTGCCAAACATGCTCATTGCCACGGCGCCCAGGCCCAGGAGTCCGACCAACACCGATGCCAGCGGGCCGATGCAGGGAATCTGATTGATGGCGCCAAGCCCCAGACCCAGCACGAAAGCTCCGAGGCCCGCCGTCAGGACCGCATCCCACCTGCGATGCAGCGAATTCGTCAACTGCTCACCCACGAGTTGCCCCAGGGCGACCATGCCGAACAGCCCGGCCAGGGCAAGCAAGAGCGCGGCTGCCAGCGCCAAGGGGATCAGAATCAAGGTGATCGCCATAAGAGTGATCGCCAGTGGCGCCGCCAGCACGGTCAGCAGACCAAAGCTTCCCGCCGCGAACGGCTGCGCCCGGGCCACCTGCCCCACACGATCCAGTTGGGGATGCAGAAAGGCAGCCAGCAGCATGCCCACGGCTCCCAGGCCCACGGCT
>DATIPW010000287.1:0-1749 GCA_035471605.1 Anaerolineales bacterium
CGCGCGTCCTGACCCGCGGCGGCTTTGACGCCGTGATGCACTTCGCGGCGTTCATTGAAGCCGGCGAATCGATGAAAGAGCCGGGCCGGTTCTACACCAACAACCTGGGCAACTCGCTGTCGCTGATCGAGACTGCCGCCCTGGCCGGCGTTCAGAAATTCGTGCTGTCCTCGACTGCTGCTGTGTACCGATCCAGCGACGAACCCTTGACGGAGGAGGCGCCGCTCGGGCCGACCAACGTCTACGGGCACACCAAGCTGGTGGTTGAGCAGGCGCTCGACTGGTATCGCCAGATCCATGGGATGCGCTACGCCGCGCTGCGATACTTCAACGCCTGCGGAGCCCTGCCGGGGCGCGGCGAGGCGCACAACCCTGAATCACATCTGATCCCGCGCGTGCTGCAAGTCGCGTTGGAAAAGGTGGAGGCGGCCACCATCTACGGAACCGACTATCCGACGCCGGATGGCACCTGCATCCGGGATTATGTGCATATTGCTGATCTCGTGTCCGCCCACCTGCTGGCGCTTGAGGCCTTGGGCACTACCGAGGCCATGGTGTACAACCTTGGGAATGGTCGGGGTTTCTCCGTGCGCGAGGTGATCGAGGCCGCTCGCCGCATCACAGGACATGCCATCCCGGTGGTCGAGCACCCGCGACGCCCCGGCGATCCGCCGCGCCTGGTTGCCTCGTCTGACAAGATCCGGCGGGATCTGGGCTGGAAGGTGAAGCATTCCGACCTGATGGACATGGTCTCCAGCGCCTGGGAGTGGCACCGCATGCACCCGAAAGGTTATGGCCCGAAATGACGTTCCTCGTTGTACTGTTGGGATGGGTGTTCTCGCTATGTCTGCACGAGTTCTCGCACGCCGCGGTTGCCTTTGCGGGTGGTGATACCACGGTGCGTGATAAGGGATATCTCACGTTCAATCCGCTCAAGTACACCCATCCCGTGTACAGCCTGGCCATACCCCTGCTCTTTCTGGCTTTGGGCGGCATCGGCCTGCCCGGCGGCGCGGTCTACATCGAGACCTGGCGCCTGCGGAGCCGCGCCTGGAAAAGCGCCGTCAGCCTGGCAGGGCCGGCGGCCAACCTGGTGCTGGCAATACTCCTCGGTATTGTGTTGGCGACAGGGCCCGTCTCGCGGGAAGGCGTTTGGCCCGCGCTTTCCTTCCTGGCTTTCCTGCAAGTTTCTGCGGTTGTGCTGAACCTGATACCGCTGCCGCCCTTCGACGGCTTCAATGCCGTCGAGCCCTATTTGCCCGATGGCCTGCGCCGGGGCCTGGCCCAGGTCAGCGGTCTGCTTCCGTGGGCCGTGTTCTTTCTGCTGTGGTATGTGCCCGAAGTCTATGAGACGTTCTGGACCACGGTGGTCGGGTTGACGGATGCGCTCAAGGTTCCCCTGGACCTTGTGCAGCGCGGACTGAACGACTTCCGCTTTTGGTACAGGTAGAGCGGTTCCGGGACGGCCCCGCCGATCCCTCTGCCTCGAAAGCCCTCCGACAGCGAACGTGCTGACCCGCGAAGAGATCCTGAAGAGGCGGCCTCTCCAGGCGCGCCTCGGCGCGAGGTCACAATCGGGCCCACCAGGCGCATTGCCCTGACGCCCCCGATCGAGGTTCAGCTGGCTTGCGACAGTTCACGGTACACAAACCACTGTCCCTTGCGCTGGTCCACGTTCTTCAGAGCCCGGTCGTAGTACAGATCAAACCACTGTCCCGTATCCACGCGCACACGGAAGAAGAAGCGTCC
>DATIPW010000288.1:0-25787 GCA_035471605.1 Anaerolineales bacterium
GTGGTTCAATGCGGAGAAGGGCTACGGCTTCATCTCTCGGGATGGTGGTCCTGACGTATTTGTCCACTACTCGGCAATCCAGAGCGAAGGGTTCCGCAAGCTCCTGGAAGGCCAGAAGGTAGAGTTCACGGTGGAGCAGGGCCCGAAGGGTCCCCAGGCCGCCAATGTCATGCCGCTCTAATCAAACCCTCTAACTCGCCCACAAAACCCCCGTCCTGTAGACGGGGGTTTTTTCATCCCTGCTCCGGAGAGCGCTTGGGACTAGATCGCGCGATGGTAGACCCGGTGATTCTTGTACTCCACGCCGTTCAGATTCTTCAGGTCGGCGCGCATTTGCCGCGTGGTCTCGGCAACTTGGGTCATCTCAACGTGCTCGAATTGCTTGAAGCCAAACAGTGTCTTCGCCAGTTCATTGTACAGCAAGGCATTGCCACCGGTTCCCTGGAATTCGGGCAGAACGCCCATGCCGTTGCCCGAAATGGTCTTCGTGCGCTTCATCTCGATCAGCAGATCCAGAATGGTTAGCGGCGTCAGATGCCCTTTGGCGCGCTGCAGTGCGGCTGACACATCGGGAAATGCAAACAAGAAACCGACGATTTCCTCACCATGAGTGACCACCTTGATCAGGCGATGATCGGCGAAGTTGATTACGTTGTCCACTGCGTACTGAACGTCGCCCTTCGAAAAAGGATAGTACTCCCAATTGTGGATGAAGGTCTTGTTGTAGGCCTCACCGATGCGCCAGGCCCATTGGAGAAGCTCCTTTTTCGACTTGAAGTTCTTTACCTGAAGGCGGGCGCGCTTGGCGGCGCGTTCCGCAATGCGGGCGACGCGTTCCGGAACCTTGAAGGCGTCCGAAGGCAGGTAGCACGAGACGAAGTCCACCTCCTTTTCGAAGCCCAGGGCCTCCACCAGCCTTGGGTAGTACTCGTAGTTGTAGTTCATCATCGTCATCATCTGACGATGCTCATAGCCTTCGATTTGGATGCCATATCCGTCAAATGGGGAGAGACCTTTGGGCCCGATCATGGTATCCAGGCCGCGGGCTCGTGCCCACTCAAACGCGGCTTCAAAGAGGGCACGCGCCACCTCCACATCATCGATCGAGTCGAAGCTGAAGAAATGCGCTTTGCGCGTTTTGTGGTACTCGTTGAACGGACGATTGTCTGCCGCACAAATGCGTCCCACGACCTTGCCCTCGCGGACGGCAATAAAGAAGTCTGCCGTCGAGTGCTCGAAGAACGGATGCTTTTTGCGCCTGAGCGGCAGGTACGCATCGACGTACAGCGGAGGGACCCACTGCGGGCAACCCTTATACAGGTCGTACTGGAACTGAACAAAGCGCCTGGTCTGCCGCTTGTCTTCGGTGTTGACCTTCTCAATGCCTACCATGCCCGGCCTCCTCAAGCCAAAATCCAGCTCACCGCCCCATGTATATCACAACGCCTGACTTGCGTGCCGGATTGGCCCGGTTGCGTGCTGCTGATAGAGCAGGGAACCGGCAGCTCGGGGATAAGGGCGGGCAAGCAACTGCGTGATTCTCGATTATGCTCGGCCAATGCTTGCACTGCGGTCAAGATTTGCCGGCACGGCGGCGGACCTGCCGGCCACCTTCTGGTTTCTCTGGGTGGGAACCATTGTGAACCGGCTCGGTGGATTCGTGATCCCCTTCCTGAGCCTCTACTTGACTTCGCAGCGCGGCATACCGGTAGGCCAGGCAGGACTTGTCGTAGCCCTCTTTGGTGCCGGCTCATTCGCCTCACAGCTCGTAGGGGGAGAGTTGGCCGACCGGCTGGGGCGACGACCAGTGCTGCTGATGAGCCTGCTCGGGGCCCCGCCCTTGATGGTGGCCCTTGGGCTCATCCGGGATCTCGCCGGGATAGCGGGGATCACCATGGCCCTCGGATTCTTCACCGATCTGTATCGGCCCGCGGTCAGTGCCGCCGTCGCAGACGTCGTTGCTGCTCCCTCCCGGGCACGCGCCTTCGGCTACATGTACTGGGCCATCAACCTCGGAGCCGCGCTCGCTCCCATCGTCGCAGGATTCA
Organism: Anaerolineales bacterium; assembly: GCA_035471605.1. Classification (GTDB taxonomy): domain Bacteria; phylum Chloroflexota; class Anaerolineae; order Anaerolineales; family Villigracilaceae; genus Fen-1038. Next base: position 2,049 of record DATIPW010000288.1, read on the forward strand.
TGGCGCACGTAAACTACTTGCTGCTGTTTTTCGGGGATGCCGTGACCACACTGGCCTACGGGATCATCGTGATTCGACTGGTGCCGGAAACACAGCCGACGCAAGCTGTTGCCGGGGCACGCGTGCCGATTTCCCGGCGGCTGCACCAGCTTGGACAAGCGCCCGTGCTCCTGGCATTCACATTCCTGACCCTGCTCTTCGGGGTCGTATTCATGCAGGGCTTCGTGACCCTTCCGCTCGACATGCAATCCCACGGACTCGGCCCGGGTGCGTATGGCCTGGCGAGCGCAGCCAACGGGATCCTGATCGTGCTGGTGAGCATTCCGCTCAGCAGACGGATCGCGCGCTGGCCGCGGTTTGTAGCCATGGCGCTTGCGGCGCTGCTGGTGGGGGGAGGCTTCGGCATGAATGCCTGGGCGACGACGCTACCCCTGTACGTGGGCGCTGTGGCAGTCTGGACACTCGGCGAAATCATCGCGGCCGCCGTAGCCCCGACGCTCATCGCGGACCTGTCGCCGGTGGAGCTCAGGGGTTTGTACCAAGGCTTCTACGGGTCGGCATTCGGCTTGTCATTCTTTGTGGGACCGCTGCTTGGCAGCTGGGTGTTCGAGCGGTTCTCGCCGGAAATCCTTTGGATTGGATGCGCCGTCATCGGATTGTTGGCAGCGGCTGCCCACCTCGCACTCGCGGTCAAGGCCGCGCCGCGGCCAGAGGTGTTCTAGGCCTGGTCATGCGGAAACCCGCGCTGGGGCTGGCAAGCCGGCCCGCGTGCACCTGCGCCCGGCTTCTAGCCTGTGCGATAATCGGAGGCCAGGTACCAACGCACACTGCCGGAGTCAAACCATGCCACGCGACTACTCCCTGGAAGCAGGTTCGACAGTATCACATCAACGCCGTCCAGAGAACGCCCGCGACGATAGCTGGATTCGCGCGCTGCTGCGCCGCGGGCAGGTGGCGCACATCGGCACCCGCTGGGACGATCAACCCTTCGTAACTCCCACGAACTACATTTACCTGGAGGCCGGGCACCAACTGGTCTTTCACTCCAATGTTGTCGGCCGCCTGCGGTCCAACATTGAGCGCCATCCAAAGGTGAGCGCGGAAGTCAGCGAAGTGGGAAGGCTCTTGCCCTCCAACGTGGCGCTCGAGTTTTCGGTCCAGTATCGATCGGTCATGGTATTTGGTGAGGCGCGCGTCGTGACCGAGCCGGAAGAGCAGCAGCGCTTGCTGCATGCCCTGATTGCGAAGTACTTCCCCGGACTGGAAGCGGGCCGGGACTATCGTCCCGCCACGGCGAAAGAGCTGCGGCGAACCACCGTCTACGCGCTCCACGTGGCGGCGTGGAGCGGCAAGGAAAACTGGCAGGATCACGCTGAACAGTCGAATGAATGGCCAGCGCTGGATTCCAAGTGGCTGGAGTGAACGACCGTTGCCGCCGGGCAGGCAAGCACGCGCAGCGCGTTTCAAAAGCAGCGGGGTTTTTCGAGGGTGCAGCGACGGACAAGGAGGCAAAATGCCAGGGCAGGGCTTTCGCACGGAAGAGTTCAAGGTCAGCGGTGAGGAGTTGTTGGGCAAGATCAAGGCCCTCGTGCATGAGGGCAATATCCGGCGGATCCTGATCAAGAACAAGGAAGGCGGCACAGTTATTGAAATCCCCCTGACGATTGGTGTGGTGGGCGCGCTGCTGGCACCGACGCTGGCAGCAGTGGGCGCGGTGGCCGCTCTCGTCAGCGAGGCGACCGTGGTTGTGGAGAAATCGGAGGGTAGCGGGTAGGATGTGCCGCGCAGCCTGCAGGCACCTCTGCCTCTCGGGGCACCGATGAGATCATTTCGAAAGGAACTGACATTCAATATTCCATCCCGGCGAGGACTGGTAAACATCACCGCGCAGGTCAAGGATGCCCTGCGCGAAAGCAAGATTCGCGAGGGACTGTGCCTGGTAAACCCCCTGCATATCACCGCCTCGGTGTTCGTAAACGACGACGAGCCGGGTCTCCACCGGGACTATGAGGAGTGGCTGGAGCGACTGGCGCCGCATGAGCCGACATCGCAATACGAACACAACCGGACCGGCGAGGACAACGCCGACGCCCATATCAAGCGGCAGTTGATGGGACGCGAGGTCGTCCTGGCGGTGACGCAAGGCGAGTTGGACCTCGGAACCTGGGAGCAGGTCTTCTATGGCGAGTTCGATGGCCGTCGCAGAAAACGAATCCTGATCAAGATCATCGGCGAGTGAGCCGGCCGGATCAGAACCGGCCGGCTCACTCGAAGCAACCGCCCCACCGTGCGGAGAATGCACACGGGACGGCCGTAATGGCCGTCCCGTGTGCATTTTCCGCACGCAACCGCGAAACCTTCCGATCGTAGATATGGGTGCACAAATGTCGAATTGTCCAAGGAGGGCACCATGTCTCAGACCCGGAAGACGCTGACCGCCAACCTGCTGGTCCTGCTGTTGCTGGCAATGGCGGTTTCACCGGCGCACGCGTTTGATGGTCGCGGCGGGGATACGATTGCCATAGCCGCAGGGGAGGTAATCGACGATGATCTGTACGTAGGCGCCAATCAGTTTGTGCTTGACGGAACGGTGAACGGTGACGTGATCGCGGCCGGGGAGACCATCACGATCAACGGAACCGTGAATGGCAACGTGATCGCGGCCGGGCAGGCGATCGTGGTGAACGGCACGGTATCCGGAGATATCCTCGCAGGCGGCTCCGTGCTGTTCTTCGGCGAAGGGGCAAAGGTGGGCGGCGACGTGGTGGGCGCCGGCTACAGCCTCGAATTTCGAAAAGGCAGCCGGATCGGACGTGACGCCGTGTTGGCGGCGGCCCAAATCGTGCTCGGGGGCGAGGTGAGCCGAAATGTTAGGGCTGCGAGCGGGGCCCTCCGCATTGAGGGAGCCATTGCGGGCGATGTCAAAGCGGCGATCGGGGAAGCCAATGAAGCCCAAGCCGGCCCGCCGCCAACTGTCTTCATGCCCCGTTCAACTGTTCCCGTTCCGGTTGTCGCGCAGGGCCTGACGCTGGATCCCGCGGCGAAGATCGCCGGAAATTTGGAGTACACGCAAAAGTCGGACCTCTCGTTTCCGGCCGGCGTGGTTCAGGGGAAAATCACGCGCGTGCGACCGCCGGAAGTCGACTATGCGCCGCGCGAGCCCACCGCAGGCGAAAAAGCCGCAGACTGGGCACTCGAGTCCGTTCGGACTCTGGTGACCCTTGCTCTGATGGGGCTGTTGCTTTTGTGGCTGGTACCGGGATTCATGCGCTCGCTTTCAGGCCACCTGCAATCCAAGCCCTGGCCAAGCCTGGGATGGGGAATTGTGGCCTACGCGGGGTTCCTTTTTCTCGTCCTGCTGACGATTTTTGTCATGGTGGTCGGGGCGGTAGTGTTCGGAGTCTTCACACTCGGAGACCTCAGCGCAACCATCGCTTGGACGGGCCTCTTGGCCCTTTTTGCCCTGATCCTGGCGTTCGTACTGGCCACGTCCTTCCTGGCGAAGATCGTGTTTGGCATGACGCTCGGCCGGTGGATCCTTTCTAGCGCCGGCTCACCCTTGGCAGAACACAGATTCTGGCCAATGATCATTGGGCTGGTCATTACGGTCGTGACCGTGGCACTGCTGACCTTCCCGCTGATCCCGGGCTTCCTGGGCGGACTTGTTAACTTCGCCATCGTGCTATTCGGATTGGGCACGATCTGGCTGTGGATACGCCAGGCTCTGCAGAGAAACGCGCCGGCCGTCACATAGGACGCGCCCCCGGCCTCCGGCCACGTGGAATCTCCGCCATTGCCATGTCTGCCACCGCACAACTGGCGGAGACTCCCCTTGTGACTGCTCGCTGCGGTGCCCCGCTGGAGACCGATCCCACCTACATCCATTCGGCAGCTTCGGCCGCCAAATGGATGTAGGTCATGAAGGACGGCGGTGTGGCGCAAGGTTCCGCAGACGCGCAATGCAAGGCAATCCCTCGAAGGCGACTCCGGCGCGCCTGCCCCTTGCCAACCATGGCCGATTCGCAATCAGAGGCCATTGCGGCAACTGCATACTGGATAGGTCTTGTCGCCTTCCAGTTATAATGCCAGCATGCGTTCGCCTGAGGCAATCGAGCTCGCGCTCGAAAGAATACTTCTCCGTGTTCAGAAACCGGGCCGATACGTCGGAGGAGAATTCAATACCGTTCGCAAATCATGGGATCAGACCTCCATACGCACGGTTCTGGTATTCCCAGACATCTACGATATTGGGATTTCCAACATCGGCCTGAAGATCCTCTACGACCAGATCAACCAGCGATCGGATGCGTTGGCAGAGCGCGCCTACGCACCGTGGACCGACATGGAAGCGCTCATGCGGGAGGCAGGCCTTCCCCTGTACTCCCTAGAATCCAAACGCGGCCTTGCGGATTTTGACCTGGTGGGCTTCTCCCTGCCCTACGAAACGCTCTACACGAACACTCTCAACCTCCTGGACTTGGCGGGAATCCCGCTCCGCTCCGCCGATCGGGATGAGACGCATCCGATTGTGATTGCCGGAGGACACGCTGCCACCAATCCAGAACCCATGCACGCTTTCATCGATGCCTTTGTGATCGGCGAGGGGGAAGAGGTGATCCACGAGATCCTGGAGGTGCTGATTGCCCACCAGGCGATCGAGGCTGCCGCGCGGCCAAGACTGCGCTCGCGCGAGGCTGCCCTGCGGGCTTTGGCCAAGCTGAAGGGTGTCTATGTTCCCCGGTACTACCGGGTGCAGTACCTCGATGATGGAACCGTGCGCTCCGTGGAACCCCTCGCGGCAGGAATTCCCCAGCCCGTGGTCAAGCGCATCCTGGCAGAGCTGCCGCCCCCGCCGACGAACTTCATCGTGCCCAACATCGAGACCGTGCACAACCGCGTCTCGGTCGAGATCATGCGTGGCTGCACGCGCGGTTGCCGGTTCTGCCAGGCGGGCATGATCACGCGCCCGGTGCGCGAGCGCAGCATTGAAGAGATTGTTTCGGCCGCCGAGCAGGCCGTGAACTCGACTGGCTTCGAAGAGCTGGCGCTGCTTTCCCTTTCGTCCTCTGATTTTGGCCGCATCGTCGAGCTGACGCAACGTGTTAGCGAGCGCTTCAAGGGGCGGAAATTGACCGTCTCGCTGCCCTCGCTGCGGATCGAATCGGTGTCGATCGATTTGATGGACAAGCTGCGCGAGCACTACTCCGGCGGCTTCACACTTGCTCCGGAAGCGGCCACGGAGAGGATGCGGCGCATCATCAACAAGTACATTTCAGACCAGGAGATCGTGGATACGTCGCGGGAGATCTACCGCCGCGGTTGGACCACGCTCAAGCTGTACTTCATGATCGGCCATCCGTCGGAGACACTCGAGGACGTGCGGGCGATCGCTCACCTGTGCAAGCGCGTCATAGACGCCGGCCGCAGCGTCGCCGGCTGGAAGATCAAGCTGCATGCAGGAGTGAGCACCTTCGTTCCGAAGCCTCAGACGCCGTTCCAGTGGGTGCCCGCCGATCGGCGGGAAAGCATCCTGGCCAAGCAAGCTTTGCTGAAACGGGAGCTGCGGGATCCGAACATCAAGCTTCGCTGGACCGAACCTGAGGATACACTGCTCGAGGCTTGGTTGTCGCGCGGCGATCGTCGCATGGCCGAGGTGGTTTTCGCGGCCTGGCGCCGCGGCGCCAAATTCGACGCCTGGAATGAGAAAGGCAACGCCGCGGCATGGGCGGAGGCTTTCGCGGAGCAGGGCCTGGACCCGGCGTTCTACACCCACCGCCCGCGGCGCACGGATGAGGTCTTCCCCTGGGATCACATTAGCGCTGCGGTGCGCAAGAACTTCTTGTTCCAGGATTTTCGCCAATCGCTGGAGGGTCAGATCCGCGTGGACTGCCGGCTGAATTGCTATGCTTGCGGCATCCTGCCGACTTTCTCGGATCTGCGCCGAACCCATCCAGGCGAGGGTTGGAAGTGTCCAGACGTCAAGAGCCCGGGGCGCAATCTGCAATCTGCCAACGCGGGGGTTGAGCTTCCCATGGCGCGGGCGTAGGCCCGGCGCCAGGAGGGCATGGCCGCGCCCCGTCAGCCGGTTCCGCCTGCGATGCGCATACGGATCACATTCTCCAAGTCCGGAGCGCTGATCTATATCAGCAACTTGGACCTGTACACGCTGTGGGAGCGGGCAGCTCGGCGCGCCGGACTGCCCCTATCCTATTCTCAAGGTTTCCACCCGCAGCCCAAGATCCATTTTGCCTCCCCCCTGCCCCTGGGTTTCTCTTCAGTGTGCGAAGTGATGGAAATGCGCCTCGACCAGCAAATGGAGTGCCAGGAAGTGTTCGCCCGGCTCGATCGCGTCCTGCCGCCGGGCCTGCGCGTTCTGGGGGCGGAGCAGGTTGACGAAAGGGGGCCAGCCGTGCAAACACAGGTGCTGTCCGCAGACTATGAGGTGATCATTCCCCAATCGGTCGAGCTCGACGACTTGGGGCAGCGTGTCAGATCTCTCTTGTCTGCAGCGAGCCTGCCAAGGGAACGGCGCGGCCGACCCTATGATCTGCGCCCGCTGATCGAGGACTTGGACGCCGCCCTGGCAGGAGGGCACGAGGTCGTGCTTCACATGCGGCTGCGTGCGCAGGAGGGTGCGACTGGCCGTCCGGATGAGGTGCTTGAAGCGCTGGGCGTGGATCGGATGCGGGTGCGCATCGAACGAACTGCCCTGCACTTCAAGGGTACTGCGGCGGAAGCAGGGTCCGCAGGCTGACTCACATGGGGGCGTCTCCCTACGCATTTCACCAAGTGCATGGCCCGGCTTCGGTAGTGGCGACTTTCAGCAACGGGCTCGACAACTGCACGAAGGAAACGGGCAAGCTGCAGGGCCACTAGCAGGCGGTTGCGCCGCCGTTGCAGCCCTGCGCGCCGGCCCCAGTCTTCGGGCAGGGAGCGCATTTATCGGCCCAAACATCGCGGATTGAGGCCAGGCCTTCTCCAGGAGGCGCGCCACGGCAATCTCTAGCCAGCTGCGGAAGCATCCCGGCGCGCCCACCTCTGTATAATGAATGCCGAAACCCACCGGCAGCGGCAACCTCAAGCCGGTGCTAGGTGGGTAGCATTGGGCAGCAAACCTCGTGCTCACGGAATCGACCAAGAAGATCGTACTCCTAAGCGGGCCAGCGGGATCGGGAACGTCTGCCATCCTTCAGCACCTCGCGGCATCCGGGCTGGCGACGCTGGATGCCGACGAGCTGGCACATCGCGCGATGCGCCGAGGCGGGGCCGCCCATCAGCAGATCGTGGCACGCTTCGGGAACGGTATTCTGGACAGTGTCGGCGAGATTGATCGCCTGCGGCTGAACCGCGCCGTCCGGGCGGACCCGCGAGAGAGTCGCGCCCTCCGCTTCATCCTGTATCCTTTGATTCATCAGCAGCTTCGACAAGCCTTGGCGAAGATGCCCGGCCCACTTGTCTTCGTCAGGATCCATCATCCCGAGGCGTACGGGGCGCGGCGATTGGCCGATGAGGTTTGGCTGTGTGTGACCAGCCCTGCGAGGCGGCTTGACAATCTGGTAGCCCAACGGGGTTGGCCGCTTTCTCTCGCCGCTCCAGTGGTGCGGTATTCCGGCAGAAGGCCGGCCAGAGCAGGTGACGCCGATAGGATATTGCAGGGCGACGGACCAACCGCGGAGCTCTGGACACAAATAGGGGCCGCGCTGCGATCGCTGGGCTACCCAGGGAACGTCTCCGCCCCTCAGCGCGGCGCGCTTCCCCCCGAAGCGTCCCTACCCGGCCCCTCCAGGCCAGTGAGCGAAGACCGCCCGGAGCGCGTCACCCTGCCGGATCGCCGCCCCGCGCCAGCATCGGCGGCTTCAGGCGCCCCGCGGCCCTTGATGATGCTTGGCGCACGGGGAAATGACGAGGCACCAGCCCCAGGCGCAGCCCCGTCCCTTGGCATCCGGGAGTTGCGACTTCTCGGCCGGCGGCTCCTCAGCAGTTTGGCAATCCTGCTGGCAATCGCCCATTTGACCTCCTGGGGCCTGATCCTCGCTGAGTACGGACGGCAACACCTGCCGGTCGACACGTGGCAAGCGGCATGGCGGGCGCTGGGCAACACCGTGGACTACGTCCTTGCGCATCCGGCCACCTACTACTGGGCAAAACAGGACGTCCCGTGGACTCGGCTGGTGGGTGAAACCCTCACCAACAGCGCCGGCCTGCTCCTGATTTCAATGGTGGCAGCCGTCGCCTTGGGGTTTCCTATGGGCATCGCCGCCGCCCAGATCAGGCGTGGTCCCGCTTCTTCCCTCATCGTGCTGCTTTCAGTGGCAGGCGCCTCCACCCCCAGTTTCCTGCTCGGCATGATGCTTTGGGCTGCAAACATCTGGATCCATCGAACCTTCGAGGTCACGGTCCTGCCTGCCACCGGCTTCGGCTGGGATGGCCATCTTGTCATGCCGGTACTTGTGCTCGCGATGCGGCCATTGGCACAGGTAGCACAGATCACTTACATTTCTGTGCGCGAGGCACTGGACCAGGACTATGTGCGAACCGCCCATTCCAAGGGCCTTGCGTGGCTCCCGGTTCAGATCGTGCACGTATTGCCCAACGTGCTGATCCCCATCCTGAATACCGTGGGCGCCTCCCTGCGCTTCTCGCTGGCGAGCCTGCCCATCGTGGAGGTATTCTTTCATTGGCCCGGCGTGGGCTTGCGGCTCCTCGAGGCGATCGGGCTGGGAATCGCGCCCCTGGTGATCGACTTGATCCTTTCGCTGGGCCTGTTCTTCCTCCTGATTAACCTGCTGATCGAAGTCTCGTTCCCGCTGATCGACCCGCGACTGCGAGCCGACGGTACCGCGGATACTCGGGAAGACTCCGATTCCATGGCGGATGACGTGCGGCAAGTTTGGGAAATCATCTCTGCGGGGTTCCAGCAGATTCGCGAGCGGCTGAGCGGGAGACGCAGGCCGACTCTGCCGGCCCTGCCCTGGCCGAGGCAGCTCGCCGGCCAGGAGCCAGACGCTCTGCCGCCGGCGCGGCGGAGCTCGATCGTGCGCAGCACGATTCGAAATCCGGCCCTGGTTGTAGGATCATTTCTGCTGGCAATTCTCACCGGCATCGCACTCCTGGGAGAAGACCTGCCACGCGTCGATCCCTATCAGATCCACGGCGTGATGTCCATTTCAGGCGAGTACTCCGCCCCTCCCTTCAAGCCGTCCCCTGAATTCCCCTGGGGCTCGGATCACATCGGCAGGGATATCCGTTCTCTGGTGCTTTCCGGGGCAAGACGCACGTTGAGTCTGGTCTTCTTCGGAATGCTCGGCCGGATCCTGTTGGGCACGACCCTCGGGCTGCTTGCAGGCTGGCGCAGGGGCAGTTGGTTTGACCGAGTGGTCTCAGGCGCGATGGGCATCTGGGCCGCGTTCCCGGCCACGCTGTTCGCGATGATCGTCATTCAGGCACTGGGGATCCAGCAGGGCATGTGGGTGTTTGTTGTCGCCGTCTCGATAGTGGGATGGGGCGAGGTGGCGCAGATCGTTCGAGCACGCGTCGTGTCTCTGAAGCCGCTGGCCTTCATGGAGTCGGCCCGGGCCATCGGGGCGCGGGCGGACCAGATGTTGATGCGCCACATCCTTCCCAATCTGGCCAATCCCCTTACGGTCCTGGCAGCGCTTGAGATGGGTGGGATCTTGATGCTGCTGGCGGAACTCGGATTTCTCAACGTCTTCATGGGAGGCGGGTTCCGGGCGGTCATTGGTGAGGCGGGCGGCATGGTGCCGATCGTGGCGACCTACTCCGATGTGCCCGAATGGGCAGCGCTTATTGCCAACGTGAGGGAGTACTGGCGCAGCTACCCATGGATGGCCCTGTTCCCCGGCCTGGCCATTTTCCTTTCGATTATGTCCTTCAACCTTTTTGGTGAGGGATTGCGGCGGTTCTTGGATGAGAACGCCATCGGATTGGGAAAGCTTTTTGGCCGCCGTACGCTGCTGGCAGCGGGAGCAGTGGTGCTCGTGCTTGCTTTGGTTCTACGTTCCAGCGCGCCCCTCAACCTCTACCGTTCAGACGGCCTGAGGTTTGAAGACGCCCGCGCCTTGCAGGATGTTCAGTTGCTCGCTGATCCGCAACTGGGGGGGCGTGAGACCGGAACTGCCGGGGCCGATTTGGCTGCCCTCTACATTGGCAGGCGGATGGAAGAGATAGGCCTCATGCCTGGCGGAGAAGGCAATGGCTACTATCAGCGCCTGGTGCAGCCGCGTCTGCACCTCAGTGCAGTGCCCGTCATGCGCATCCTCGATTCGGCAGGCGCCGTGGCCCGGCAGTTCGAGTATCGGAGGGATTTTGTGGAAGTGGCGCGCTTCCGACAGGCTCATGGCGGGGCCCAGGGAAAGCTCATGGGCGCGGCCTATGGTCCGCAGCGCCCAGGTGAAACCAACGCGCAATTCGGGCTTGGAAATAGCGCGGCAATGGACCATATTCTCATCGTGCGCCAGGAAGACTTCGCCAAAGTTGTGCTCAGCCAAATCAAGGCGGTGCTAATCGTGACCGACGATCCCTCGGATCTGCGTCGACGGGACGTCTACCCATATCAGCTCTCGCGTCCTGAGGACCCGCGGCCCGTTGTGCTGATCTCGCCACAGACAGCGGACGCGCTTCTGAGCACCGCAGGCAGCAGCTTGGCCGAGCTGGATGCGCGCCGGTCGACGCTAGCCCCTGGCACGATCCAGTTGACGCCGGACGGCTCCGAACTGGAGGTCAGGGTCGAAGCCGATCTCGCACAAGACATGCTGGAGGAGGCCTACGTCAACGTGATCGGGGTCATCCCAGGGCAGGGGTACATGATGGGGGTCCAGGAGCAGGTGATTATGGTCGGCGCCTACTACGATGGCTTGGGTACCGATCCTGGGGGCGAGCTCTACCGCGGTGCTAACGACAACGCCAGCGGCGTCGCCACTATGCTTGAGATCGCGCGCCTTCTGCAAACCAGCTCGTATAGGCCGGACAAGACGGTGCTCTTCGTGGCCTGGGCTGGCGGCGAGCGGCAGGAGGGCCTCAGTATCTCCAACATCATGAACGCACGCGCCGGTGCATCGGAGCTGACGGTGGAAACAGTGATCGAGCTTTCGGGCGTAGGCTACGGAAGCGGCGCTGCCATCTCTATTGGCGACGACAGCAGCTACCGGCTCGTGCGGCTCTTTCAGGCGGCGGCATCCCGCTATGATGCGCCCACGACGACGCTCGGGAGAGGCCCGCATTACGATTTCCCCGTTGCCTCCATGTTTGGTGGCCGGAAGGCCATGACCTTGTCCGTCTCGTGGGACGGCGCTGATGATCTGGTGCACACTCCTGCGGACATCCCCACGCTAGTTGACCCAGCCAAGCTTCGCAGCGTGGGCCAGTCTGTCTATCTGACGCTGCTAGTATTGAGCAGGGAAACGGAATATTAGACCGCCATGATCTGCCTCGCTAGGCCCTAGCCGCACACGGTCTGCCGCCTGCTATAATAGGATGTACGCTTCCGCCCCTGTAGCTCAGTGGATAGAGCGTCGGCCTCCGGAGCCGAAAGCGAGAGTTCGAGTCTCTCCAGGGGTGCTTTGGATCTATTTAGGCGAACTTGTGACGGCCGGCTCCCATGGGGCCGGCCTTCCTGCACGGAGCTGCCGATGAAAACGGCCAATCCACGACTTTCCCGTTGGCCGGTCACCGCGGCATGAACGGGGATCCGCCCGCCAGTTCCAAGCCTTGCTGCGCTGCCGCAAGAAGTAGGGAGAGTCTTGTTCTTGAGATCGGCCGCCTTTCAAACAGATTCTCAGGCTGCCGGAATGCCCACTCGCGACCAAGAGTTCCAGCTCGATCGATCTGAGGGCGATCCGTGACGTCACCATTGTGGTCGGCCAAGATCCACAGCGGGCTACAATAGGCTCGTGCGCCGCCCGGAAGGCCTGCCCGCCCTGCTGATCTTGCTGCTGACGAGTTGCGCGCCCTCACCGGGCGCGCCAGCCTCGGAGTCTCCGGCAGCGTTCGTCACATCCACATTGCCGGCCAGTGCCACGCCTTTCACGACAGAAATTCCGGCAACGGCAACTCTGACCGCCACCCCCAGTGCTCTTCCTGGATCAACCACAACCCAAGTCAATGTCCGAGCAGCACCGGCGTCCACCAGCGAGATCCTCGGCATGTTGCCTGCCGCAGCGCCCGTGCAAGTGATGGGCCGAGATCCCAACGGCAATTGGTACGAGATTCTATTCGAGACGCCGGGCGCTGGCACTGGATGGGTGTCGGCGACCTACGTCAGCCTCCCAGAGAAAGACGCGGTTCCATTGGCGCCGAGCCTGACCGAGTTGACGGCCTCGGCACGGGAGCAAATCAACGTGCGAGCCGGACCGGGGACGGATTTTGAATCCCTTGGCACTCTCAATCCGGGCGACGCGGTGGCTTTGACCGGCAAGGACCGAACCGGCTCCTGGATGCAGGTCCGTTTTGCGGCGGGCGCCGACGGACAGGGATGGGTTGCGGCCTCCTTCCTGGATTTGCCTTCAATTGCCGCACTGCCAGTGGTTTCTGAGAGCGGTGAGGTGCTGGGCACGCCCACGCCCGCCAATTCGGCTCCGGCGCCCTCGACGACGGTTCCGGTAGCACGGGAGGATGGGGACTCGGAGAACGAGCCTGCCGTGCAGGTGCAGTTCTCTCCCCTCGGAGTCGGATCCGTTTCTTTCGTCGGGGACTTGTCCGCCCCCGAAGGCGATTCTTCCGACTGGATCCAGATCACTCCCTACTTCGCAGCTGTGGAAATAGCGCTCGGCTGCACCGGAAACCTTCCGATCAGTGTTGAACTCTTGGCGTCGGGCACGCCGTGGACGCGCGGGCAGGTGCCCGCCTGTGGCGAGACACGCCTGATCACACTTGACGTAGGGGCCACCTACGTCCTCCGGCTTCAGGTGGCTTCGGCGTCTGGCGCGCCCGGGTACGTCCAATACAGGGTGGGAATCAACGGGGCCTCGCCACCCTACTAGTCCGACCCGAACTCCCGGGAGAGGTGCTGCAGCGGCCCGCCCGCGCCGTACGTGCCCCAAAGGGTTTGCCCAGTGGGCCGCGCCAACACCAGCCGCCGACGCGACCGCTTGTGTTGAATTGCACAAAAGTCGCTTCTGTGGTAGATTAGCGAGACTGGTAAAGGGAGACGGAGCATGAATGCAGAGAAGATACCCGACATCATCATCGGGCGGCTCCCCATCTACTTGAGGGCCCTGCAGCGCATGGCTTCCCAGGGAATGAATACCACGTCGTCGCAGGAACTGGGAGAGCAGGTGGGAATCTCGGCTGCCCAGATCCGCAAAGACATCTCGCAATTCGGTGAATTCGGCAAGCAGGGCACGGGGTATTCGATCCCGTTCCTGACCGACAGGCTGCGGGACATTCTGAAGGTCAATCGCACGTGGGACGTCGCTATCGTGGGCATCGGAGACATGGGGCATGCGCTTGCCCGATACGGCGGTTTTGGTGAACGCGGGTTCCGCGTCACCCTGCTTTTCGATTCAGATCCTGCCAAGATAGGTCAGAAGGTGGGCAACTTTGTGATCGAGGACGCTGCCCAACTGGTCGAGCGGGTGCGGGCCTGCAGCATCAGGCTGGCCATGTTGGCCGTCCCGGCACGTGCCGCCCAAGAGGTGGCAGACAAATTGGCGCAGGCCGGGGTGCGGGCAATCCTTAACTATGCTCCCACGATCTTGAGCGTCCCCGACGGTGTGCATGTCCAGCACATCGATCCATCCACGCACCTTCAGCGCATGACCTTCTATTTGGACTGATATCGGCAGACACGAATCCTGAACAGCAAAGAGCGTGTGAGGCACCGGCCCCACACGCTCTTGATCTTCATCTTGAAGTATTTAGGCCTGCGGCAGATTGCGCCGCAGGATGTTCATCATCCCCAAGCCGCGAACAGCGCCTTCCACCACGCAGGTCATCGGGTTGTCAACCAGATAGGCCGGGATCCCCAGTGACTTGGTGAAGAGCTTGTCAACACCCCGAAGCAGGGCTCCGCCACCGCACAGGGCCACGCCCCGGTCAATAATATCCGCGACCAGCTCGGGCGGAGTGCGTTCCAGGACACGCCGGCAGCTCTCCGTCACCGCCCGCAGCGGATCCTGGAGTGCCTCAACGATCTCACCCGTTGTCAGAGTGATCGGGCGCGGCAGTCCGGTGACCTGGTCCTGCCCTTGGACCTCCATGGTGTTCTCGGTATCCTGTGGAACGGCGGCCCCGATCTTGATCTTGAGCTGTTCGGCCGTGGGTTGCCCAATAACCACCCCGTACTTGCGGCGCACGTAGTTGACGATGGCGTCATCCAGGTCCAAGCCGCCCTTCCGGAGCGTATCGGCGGCCACGATCCCATACATCGCCATGATCGAGGCTTCCGTGCAGCCGCCGCCCAAGCAGATGACCATGTTGCCCGACGGTGAGCCGATAGGAAGGTCAATTCCCAGGGCAGCTGCCAAAGATTGCTGAATCAGCGTCGCTTCGCGCGCGCCGGCTTCGAGCACGGCCTCATAGACGGCGCGACGCTCCACGCTGGTAACCCCGTAGGGCACGGAGATCATCACGCGCGGGCGGAATACCCGCAGCGAGCCGCTGACCCGCTGAAGCATGTACGAAAGCAGTGTTTCGGCAATTTCGTAGTCAGCGATGACGCCGTTCCGAAGCGGCCGGGACACCTCAATGTTCTCAGGCACGCGTCCGGACATGTCCAGGGCCTCACGACCAACAGCCACCATCTTCTGTTCATCCACTTCAATGGCAACGATGGTCGGTTCCTGCATGAGCACCTGCGTCAGGTCCGCAAGCCGCACATACATGGTGCCAAGATCAACGCCCAGATCCTTGGAAAAAAGGGGCACGACTACTGTCTTCCTGGAAACGGCGGCTGCGTCTTGCGGTAGCGGCGCACCACGTCCAGGCGCAGATTCGAGCGACGCAGTGCAGCCTCGATGCTCAGCATGGCGTCAGACCCCGCCGGCACGCCCTTAGTCAGCGCCTCCTGGGCTCTCTGCCGCGCCAATTCGGCGCGCTTCACATCGATTTCCTCGACGTTCTCGGCGGCATCCGCCAGCACTGTCACCAGATCGGGTTGAACCTCCGCCACCCCGCCAGCCACGGCAAACAGCTGGTCGCTGCCCGCGCGCCGAACTCGCACGACCCCAAACTTCAGGGTGGTCAGTACGGGGGCATGACGCGGCAGTATGCCCATCTCCCCGCCCATGCCGGGAAGGATGACCATGTCTGCCTCGCCCTGGAAGACGAGCCGATCCTGTGAAACGATTTCGCAGCGGATAGGCATGATCAATTTGGGAAGGAGCCAGCCTTATCTACCCGGCCCTCGACAGCGTGGCGGCCTTCTCCCTCACATCCTCGATCGTGCCCGCCATCATGAAAGCCTGTTCAGGCAGATCGTCACAACCGCCGTCCAGGATCTCGCGGAAGCCTCGCACGGTCTCGTTTAGTGGCACATAGCGACCAGGGATGCCGGTGAAACGCTCGGCCACAAAGAAGGGCTGCGAGAAGAAGCGTTCGATCTTGCGGGCGCGTGCCACAATCAGTTTATCATCTTCGCTAAGTTCGTCAATGCCAAGGATCGCAATGATATCCTGGAGATCCTTGTATCGCTGCAAGACCCGCTGAACCTCCCTGGCAGTCGTGTAATGTTGAACCCCGACTGTATTCGGATCAAGAATGCGCGAGGTGGAGGTGAGCGGATCAACGGCAGGATAGATGCCCTTCTCCACGATGGAGCGCTCCAGGGCGATCGTTGCATCCAGATGGGTGAAGGTGGCCACGGGCGCCGGATCCGAATAATCATCTGCCGGCACATACACCGCCTGCATGGACGTGATTGAACCTTTGCGCGTGGAGGTGATGCGCTCTTGCAGCTCGCCCATTTCCGTGGCCAATGTGGGTTGGTAGCCCACGGCCGAAGGCATGCGGCCGAGCAGCGCGGATACCTCCGATCCCGACATTGAAAAGCGGAAAATGTTGTCAATAAACAGCAGAACGTCCCGGCCCTGGTCACGGAAGTACTCAGCCATCGACAACGCCGTAAGTGCCACGCGCAGTCTTACGCCGGCCGGCTCGTTCATCTGCCCGTAGACC
This sequence comes from Anaerolineales bacterium, assembly GCA_035471605.1. Lineage (GTDB taxonomy): Bacteria > Chloroflexota > Anaerolineae > Anaerolineales > Villigracilaceae > Fen-1038. Next base: position 18,180 of record DATIPW010000288.1, read on the forward strand.
ATCACGGTGTCCTTCATGACGCCGGATTCGAGCATCTCGCGGTAGAGCTGAGTGCCTTCGCGCGTCCGCTCGCCCACCCCGGCAAACACTGAGTTGCCTTGATGTTCGCTGGCCACAGAGCGGATGAGCTCCATGATGATCACCGTCTTGCCTGTCCCAGCACCGCCGAAGATGCCGGTCTTGCCGCCCTTGGTAAAAGGAGCAATCAGATCAATGACTTTGATGCCGGTCTCGAAGACCTCCACGCGTGTGGCCTGCTCGGCGAAGGGCGGCGCTGGACGATGGATCGCATAGTGAGCCGCCGCCTTGACGTCGCCCTTGTCGTCCACCGGTCGACCGAGGACGTTAAATATCCGTCCAAGCGTGCCGGGGCCGACGGGAACGAGGATGGGAGAGCCCGTGGCCCGAGCGCGCGCGCCGCGTGGCAAACCATCCGTCGCATCCATGGCCACGGTGCGTACCCAGTTCTGCCCCAGGTCCTTTTCAACCTCGAGAACCAGGGGGGCCTTGCCTGAACGCTCAACCTCGATGGCTTCGAAAAGATCTGGAATTCGTCCTTCAGGAAACTCAACGTCGACAACACCGCCAAGGATCTGAACGACGCGACCCACTGAATCTGCCACTGTGTCCTACCTCCACATCACTCGCCCGGCTCCGTTGGGCGTTTCCGACAAAAGGGCACCCTGCGCTGGCTGCCCGCGGCCTCGGGGGCCGGGGCCTCATGCCGCCGCAAGGGCCTCGGCACCCCCAACGATATCCAGGATGTCATTGGTGATCGTTTGCTGCCGCATCTTGTTGTACTGCAACTCGTAGGCGGTTGCCAATTCCCGGGCGTTGTCCGTGGCACTGTGCATGGCAACCATCCGGGCCGCATGCTCGCTGGCTTGAGACTCCAGAACAGCTTGATACACTTGAAGCGCGGTGAAGCGTGGAATGATCTCATCCAGCAATTCGCGTAGGTCCGGCTCGTAGTCGTAGGCGGCCACGGCGCCCGCCCGCTGGAGTTCCATAACCTGCTGGCCCCCCTCCAGCTCGAGCGGCAGCAGCTTCTTGGCCGTGGCCACCTGGCGCGCCATGGTTACGAAATCTGTGTAGACCACGTATACCTCGTCCACGTTGCCGGCTTCAAACTCCCCAACCGCCATCCGACCGATGGCAGAGACGTCTCCAAAAGCCGGGGCCGCGGGCAGATTGCTGAAGTCGGCCAGCAGGACTTTTCTCCGTCGCACAAGCAGATCGCGCCCCTTGCGGCCAATGGCAATGAACTTCATGGGAACCGGATATTCCTCGAAACGCTGTGCGATGAAACGTATGATGTTCGTGTTGTAGGCACCAGCCAGGCCGCGATCACCCGTGATCACGATCGCCAGAGCGGCCTTGGGATTGGGGCGCTCGGTGAGCAGCGGATGCAGACTGTGCCGACCCGGCTGCGCAGCCACGTGCGTCAGGACCTGCCAGGCCTTCGTGGCATACGCCCGCGTGGCTGCCACAGCCTGCATAGATTTCCGCACCTTGGCCGCGCTTACGGCCTCCAGGGCGCGTGTCACCTGCGAGATATTCTTCACGCTGCGGATGCGCAGCCGCATTTCGCGGGCAGAGGCCATACTCTAGGGCCTCCAGGTGTCGCGAAAGACCTGCAGCGCCTGCTTCAGCCGCTCACGAGTCTCGTCGGTGATAAGCTTCTTCTGCGCGATCTCGCCGCCAATGTCCGGATAGGACAACTCCAGGAATTTGAGCACCTCCGTCTGCCAGGTCATCATTCGGTCCACCGGCACCTCATCCGCAAAACCATTCGTCCCGGCAAAGATTACCAGCACCTGCTCGGGCAGCGACATCGGTGCATACTGGGGCTGCTTCAGGATCTCCTGCATGCGTTGGCCACGCCCCAGCTGTTGTTGGGTGGTTTTGTCCAAGTCCGAGGACATGAGCGCAAACGCTGCCAGCTCACGATAGGAGGCCATGTCCAGGCGCAGGCGTCCCGCAACCTGCTTCATCGCCTTTGACTGTGCATCGCCGCCCACCCGGGAAACCGAGATGCCCACGTTCACAGCGGGCCGAATGCCGGCATTAAAGAGGTTGGACTCCAGATAAATTTGCCCATCCGTGATGGAGATGACGTTGGTCGGTATGTATGCCGAGACGTCGCCCAGCAGCGTTTCGATTATCGGCAGAGCCGTGAGGGAACCGCCTGATCCGCCTAGCTTGACCGCCTTGTGACCATCCGCGTTGCTCATGCCCTCGATGACGCGTGCTACGTCGTCCTTGGCTGTCGGGCCGCCATAGACCTTTCCATCCACCGCGTCCTTTTCAGCCGCGAGCTCCGCCGAAAAGTCCGCTCGGGTGATTACGTACTTGTTGGCGAGGCGCGCCGCCCGCTCCAGCAGACGTGAGTGCAGGTAGAAGACATCCCCCGGGTACGCCTCGCGGCCCGGAGGGCGCCGCAGCAACAACGAAACCTGGCGGTAGGCCCAGGCGTGTTTTGAGAGATCATCATAAATAATCAAAGCATCGCGCCCGGTCTCCATGAATTCCTCGCCGATGGCGCAGCCGGCATAGGGAGCAATGTATTGCAGGGCAGCCGACTCGTCGGCGGCAGCAACAACCACGATCGTGTGATCCAAGGCTCCGTGGCGCTGCAGGGTGCCTACCGTGCGCGCCACGGCGGCTTTCTTCTGTCCAATGGCCACGTAGATGCAGATCAGATCTTTGCCCTTCTGGTTGATGATCGTGTCGATCGCCAGGGCCGTCTTGCCCGTCTGACGATCCCCGATGATCAGCTCGCGTTGGCCGCGTCCCACGGGGATCATGGCATCAATCGTCTTGATTCCCGTCTGCACCGGTGTGTCTACATCCTGGCGCTGCACGACCCCCGGAGCAATCCGCTCGATCGGTCGAAAGCTGGCGGAGGCAATTGGCCCTTTGCCGTCAATGGGCTCTCCCAGCGCGTTGACAACGCGCCCGATCAGGCCATCCCCCACGGGCACCGAGGCGATTCTTCCGGTGCCGCGGGCCGTCATGCCCTTCGTAATCTCTGCATACTCGCCCATGAGAATGACGCCGACACTGTCTTTCTCCAGGTTGAAGGCAATGCCCATCATGCCATTGGCAAACTGCACCAACTCCTGCGAGCGGACGCCGGGCAACCCGTGCAGGCGCGCGATCCCATCGCCGGCGTCAATCACCGAGCCCAGATCGGTCACCGCCACTTCAGGTTCGAATGCCTGTATCTGCTTCTGTAGATCAGCAGTGATTTGCTTGGCTACATCAGTCATATCACCTCCAACTGCAACGCCGTCGCCCCCCGCTGTCCGGCCCCCTTACATACACAAACCCGGATACAGTCCTCATCCGGGCGGATTGTGTAAACAGTAACAATCACATTAATGATAACGGAAAGCAGCTATCTTGTCCAGTTTGCCCGGGTCATCTTGTGCCGCCGCCTGTCAGGTCACAGGGCGGCGACGCCCTCTCACGGAGTCCGGATCCACCCGGTCCCATCTTCAGCGAGCCGCCGCCGCGTAGACCCGCCCGAATTCCTCGGCAAACAGCCCTGCAAAGGCAGGATCGTGCACAATCAGCAGGTTCTCATCGTTTGACTCACTGGCGCTTCGCGAGAAGTTGTATGACCCGACCACCACGACTTCCCGGTCGATGATCAAGACCTTCTCGTGCATCTGTCCCGGATTGCCATCTGCGCGCACATCCAAGCCGGCCGCACGAAATGCTGCCCACTCGGTTCCGGTGTTGGATAGGCCCTGGTCCTCATCCATCACTCCCCGCACGCTTATGCCCGCCGCGGCCGCCCGCCGAATGGCATCACCCAGGGGATCTGAAGTGAAGGAAAAAGCAAGAAACTCGATGCTGGTTTGCGCCGTGTCGAGCAGGTCGACAAGCTTGGCCTCCGGACGGTCTTCGGGAGCGAAGTACACCTCGACCAGTGTGCCCGCGATCTCGACCCGTGCTGTTGCCGATCCGGATCCCGCTCCCGATCCGAATTGGTCGCCCTCAAACATCTCCGCGAATTCAGCCTCGTACGCTGCAGCCAGCTGTGGGTGGTTGATCCGGACGAGCGTATTGTTGTCTTGGTAGGCGCCGGTGACAGTGAAGTTCATGGAGCCGGTCCACACTTCGGCCTCGTCGATCACCATGAACTTGTCATGCATCGAGCCTTCCCGGCGATCACCCAGCACCGGAATGCCTGCTGCCACAAGCCGCTGAAAATCATCCCCGTCCAGGTTGTCACTCTCGGCCACCAACTGGACTTCCACGCCCCGCCGGTGGGCACCAATCAGCGACTGTCGCACGTTGTCCAGGGAGAGATTGTAGATAGCAACATGGATCGACAGGCGCGCCGTTTCAATCGCCCGTACTAGCAGCTCATCCAGCCCCCCCGTGGCCTGTGCCGCGCTAGGATCTAGGGGATCAGAGAAGTAGACCTCGAACCAAGGACCCCGCATGCCATATCCGACGTGCAGGGGTATAGGCGTGATCCAATCTGCAGCCTCTCTGTTCGGGGCTGCTGCCGTGCCACCTCGCGGCTGGTCAGCGCCAACGGCGGGGCTGGAAGGCGTGAATCTCGATATCTCGGGCAACATGCTGCAGGCCATCGCCAGCGTGAGGGCGCTGACCAGCAGGACCCTGATAGTAGTTGTTTGCATGGGGGCTGCGACGGGATTATAGCATTCGGCCCTTGCATCGCATCCTGGTGGCACGTGATCACGCGAGCGCCAAACGCCTTCTCCACCCTGATCCGGCCCGCCGTTGCCAAGCAGTATAATGCGCGCGGCCCCATGGACCCGCATTCAAATTCCAATCCTGTCCCAGCGAATCGCCAGATCGCCCGCGCCGCCGGAACGGTAATGGTCGCGATCGTCCTGGGCCAATTGCTGGGCCTGCTCAGGGGGATACTGGTTGCCCGGGCATTTCCCGCCTCCGATCTGGATGCGTTCTTTGCCGCCAATCGCGTTTCGGAGACGCTCTTCATGCTCATTGCTGCCGGCGCGCTCGGGTCCGCGTTTATTCCGACGTTCACGGCCATGCTGGCGCGCGGCGAGAGGGGGTCGGCGTGGCGGCTGGCCTCGGGACTCGCCCGGCTGATCCTCGTGGTGCTCAGCGGGCTTGCACTACTGGCCGAATTCCTGGCGCCGCAGATCGTCACCTACCTGCTGGCGCCGGGATTCTCGAGCGATCCGGCGCTGTTCGGACTGACCGTCGAGCTCCTGCGCGTGCAGCTGGCTTCGGTGATCCTATTCGGTCTGGGAGGCCTTGTCGTCGGCATCTTGAATGCCCACGGCGTGTTCTTCGTGCCGGCGCTCACACCCAGCATGTATCAGTTGGGCCTGATCTTTGGGGTCTTAATCCTCGGACCCGAAATGGGCATTCGCGGACTGGCGTGGGGGGTTGTTGTGGGCTCCGCCCTCTACCTTCTGCTGCAATTGCCTGCGCTGCGGCGGGTTTCTCGTCAAACGGCGGCGGCGCTCGGCACGGACGGGTATGGCCCACCCCTAGGACTGCATGACGCCCCGGTCCGCGAAGTGATGCGATTGATGCTGCCGCGAGTGGCGGGCATCGGCGTGGTTCAGCTGAATTTCTGGGTGAATACCTGGCTCGCCTCGCATATGCAGAGCGGCAGCGTGGCAGGTCTGCAATACGGATTCTCACTGATGCTGATGGCGCAGGCAGCCATCGCCCAATCCGTGGCCATAGCCGCCATGCCCGCGTTTTCAGCCCAGCACGCCCTGGGCAGGCGTGACGAATTACGGGGTTCGCTGGCGGCGTCGCTGCGAGGCATTCTTCTACTGGCGGCGCCCGCCTCGGCCGGACTCATCCTGCTGCGTGAGCCACTGGTAGCTCTGCTATATCAACGCGGGCAGTTCGACGCACGCATGACGGGGCTGGTTGCCTGGGCGCTGTTGTGGTTTGCGGCTGGCCTTGTCGGACACGCCATGTTGGAGGTGCTGACGCGCGCCTTCTACGCTCAGCGCGACACGCGCACGCCTGTCCTCGTGGGTGCCTCGGCCATGGGGCTGAATGTGCTCCTCAGCATCGTGTTCTCGGCTCTCTTCGCGCGCGGGGGCTGGATGCCACACGGAGGCCTGGCGCTGGCCAATTCACTGGCAACGGCCGTGGAGACCGGAGCGCTGTTTGTGCTGATGCGCCGAAGACTGGGCGGGATGGAGGGCAGGCGCATCGGTCAAGGAGCGGCCTACGCGGCTCTCGGCACGGCTGCACTGTGTGCGGCCATCATCCCGTATGCGCTGCGCGCCACCACTGCCGCGTCCGGGGTCATCGGGGGGGTGGCCCTGGGCGGATCCGTCTACTTTGTGGTCATGTGGCTGCTGCGCGTGCCGGAATTGAACACGCTCCTCAACAGCGCGCTGCGCCGTATCCGCAGCTAGCGCCAGCTGAACCAGAGGATCGTGGTGACAAGCAGGCCCCAGAGGGTGCCGCCCACCACCTCAAACGGAGTGTGGCCCAGCACTTCCCGGAGCTCCTCTTCGTTCCAAAGATGGCCTTTCAGCAATTCCTCAAAGAGCACGTTGATGCGTTCCGCGTGCATCCCTGCCTGGCGCCGCACGCCGGCAGCATCGTACGTCACAACCATGGCGACCGCCATCGCCAGGGCGAAGAGCGGGCTGTCATAGCCCACATGCAAGCCGATGGCATTGGTGACGCCCACGATCAGGGCCGAGTGCGAACTGGGCATGCCACCGGTGGTCAGCAGCCACCCCCATCTCCACTGGCGCGTCCGCAGATACTCCAGCGGCACCTTGATGATCTGGGCCGAGGCCCAGGCGGCCAGGCCGTACACCAGCACGCGATTGACGAGCAGGCCCGCAAGAGGCACGTCAGTCCTCCTCGAGTTCCACCAGTCCTGCTCCGGAGAGGCGCTTCACCTGCAGTTCGGCACGGTCCAACAGCTCGGTGCAGCGCTTGACCAGGGCCTGGCCACGTTCAAACAGGGCGATGGCCTGCTCCAGCGAGTCAGGCTCGCCCTCCAGGGTAGCTACGATCTGCTCCAGCTCTTTGGCTGCGGCTTCGTAGTTGAGCTCGTCGGGCGGTCTTGGTGAGGTAGTCTTGGGCATATTCGGGTCCCTGCCTGTCCGCTTTCAGCCCCGCTGCAACATCTCATCGGGGGCGAGGGCGAACCTCGGCATCAAAGCTGCCATCTGCCACGCGAATGCGAATACCATTTTGAGCCTGCCTCACCCTGCGAATCACTTCCCCGTTTTCCTGCCGGGTGACTACGGCATAGCCTCGTTTCAGCACCTCAACCGGGCTCAGCGCCAGCAGGCGTCTGCGCCAGCCATCCGTTTGACTACGGTGCAGAGCAAGCCGGTGCACCTGCGCCGCGTGCAGCCTGCGCCCAAACTCATCCAACCTCTGACGGTCAGATAGTATTCGGCGCTCGGGCGAGTAGTATCGCAGCTCTTTCGCCGCTCCGGCGATCCGATCGCGATTGGCCTCCAGCATTGCCCGGAAGGCATCTGCCAGCCTCACCCCGCCGGCAGCGATCTTCTCGCGCAGCTCAGCCCCGGTGATCGGTGTAGCCAGTTCCGCGGCTGCTGTGGGAGTGGGGGCGCGCAGGTCGGCGGCGAGGTCCGCCAG